>JAPYVG010000123.1 GCA_028277025.1 Sulfolobaceae archaeon | reverse complement strand
GGAAGTTCCCGGGTTATACACGTTTTAAAGGTATTGCTAAGGAGTTTTATGTACTGGAATTAAACCCGAACTTAATTGATCTTAATGACGGGATCTTACCTTCAACTGCTTCAGAAGAATTATTAGAGAGAAGTGATATTGTGATAATGACAGCTACTACGATAATAAACAAATCTGTCGACAGGCTACTCGAATTGGCTAAAAACGTGTTTGTCATAATGGTGGGGCCGAGCACTCCAATGATTGAGGAACTACTAGATTTCGGCATAGACGTACTAGCTGGATTAAAAGTTATCAACCCGTACTCGCTAATGAAGAAGATAAGCTAAGGTATGGTTAACGAAGAGAGGCTTAAGGGTGATGCGTCGTTTGTAATAATGACAAAAAAGGAGATAATATAATTATATCAACTCCCCGTCCCCCCAGTTTTTTGAAGTTAGAAAAGCAGCTTAGTCAAAATTAGGAGAAGCATAGGACCCTGTAAAGTAAAAGCTGCAAAAGTGAAGAGATAGAAGGCTGGTTATAATAGTGGTTAAGTGGTGTAACCTGGAGCAGCTTATAATAGTAAAAGGGTTAGAGAAAAGGATCCTGGAGCTAACAAGTGGTTAGAATTGTTGGGAAAATTGTTATTGAGCTTAGGATCCTGGAAGGGTATTAAGTAAAATAGTTAGTTAGAATGGGATATAGCAAAGAAGGAATGAGACACTAAGATGTTAAATTAGAGGGTATTAGGTTATAGGGTTATTTAAGGCTAAGTTATAAGAGTAAGTAGGTTTGTGTTAGTAAGCAGCTTAGAAGAATAGTATAAGCAGTAAGAGAGTAGAGCTGCTAAGCAGAGACAATTTAGAAGCAGAGGAGTAAGCAATGATTTGCAGGGCAAAAAGTAGAGTAGTAGAAGTGTTTGTAAAGCAAAGCAGAAGCAGAGAGAATAGTTAGTAAAGTGAGCAAAGCTGCAGATTAAGAGTAAAAGCGGAAAGCAGCAAAAGTAGAAAGAGTAAGAGAGTGAGCAGAGAGAGTTAGAAAAGAGCAAAGAAAGAGGAGGAGAGAGTTTAGAAAAAGAGTTTGATAGTTAAAGCAGTAAAAGAGAGTTAGAAAAGGGGCCGGGCGCAAAAGCCCGAAATTGGGTATAGAATTTTGTTAAAAAGATGGAAAAAATGGGGGGCGGGGGGTATAGAGATGAAAGCCGTACGCTTACACGCCTATTAATCGCCTCTTAATCGCTCATTCCATGTCTCTTCAATGCCTATTATGTATGCATACTTATTTTAGCATATGTTAGCGTAACAATACTTCTCCATTTATATTCTTATAATTAAATTTATACTATTACTAACTAAAAAAGATTGAAAAATACTGTAGGGGGTTTTTAAATAGCTATATTTCTGAAGAAGTATGTCTGAGAATCAATACTCTTCAATAAATTCTGATGCGAACGAAAATAAAGTAGTAACTACTAATGAAGATCAAAATAAGATGATAAGTGACGATAATTCTCAGTCTTCTACAGTAAGTAACAATTCTAATGAAAAGAAATCGAGAAAGAGTAAGAAAGATGAAAATGTATTATACTTAACTATTGAGGAAGAAGAAGAGCCGATTCATATTAAGATTAAACGATTAATCCCCAAGTTAATTGATGAATATGTAACTACTTATAAGAAGCCTATAAGGAGGTCAAAACTACAGGACCTAGTTTTCGGTTATGATGATAAATTAGCTAAGTTTTATGAGGAGCAGAAGGAGGCTGCTGTGGCGGTTTTTAGTTTTGCTTTGACAAAATTAGTCAGGGAAAAGAAGATTATCAAAGTTAAAGACCCAGACAAGAAGAGGCCTACGTATTTTATTCTGCCTAAACATATAGAAATGTTCAAGAAATGATACCTATTTCCGAGGTATCTCCGTTATTGTAAGCTATTATAATTTTCTTTTCCTTCTTGCTAATGGCTATTATATTATCCTTTCTGTTTATTATCGCTCTTAACTCAAAGGATGGAATCTTATATTCTTCTCCGTTAATTTCTATCGTATTTTTAGTTTTATTTATCCTGATTATATTGCCCTGGAGCTGCAGTTCTATTACTCCGTTATTAGCAGCAGCTCCCTGGGCCAGCGCCGGAACCGTTTGCTGCTTACTTTCTTTACTTTCGGGCTTCTGCGCGATAAACTCCCCAGTTTCAGGCTTAGTTTTCTTCTCTTTCGGAGCTTCTTGTTTTACTTTTTGTTTAATTTTCACTGAGAATATTTTGACTTTCTTCTTATAGGCGTCGTCTATTGTATTATCTTCTAAAAACTTCTTGTAAGCCTCCTCCAACTTATGATAAGCCTCCTCAGAAGTCCAGACGTGGATCTCCTTAAACAAGTCCTTAATCTGCATATATTTTATCATGTTCTTTTTCACTTGTTCAGGGTGTACTGATACTTCGTTAGGCGATTCTATTTCTAGAGCTATAGCGTCTTTATAATTGGGCCTGAAGGTGGAGCGGTCGTAGGGAATCGCGACGAAGTCTGGCCTTATCTCGCCCTCCTGTTTGCCTCTAACAGTGATATATCCAGATTTCATATATCTAGCTAGAACCTTTAGAGCAATCTTTTTACCTTCTTCATTTTCAACCACTCCCTTTAGTCTAAAAAGCCCATGATTATATGTTAGCTTTACCTTATTCCCAACTTTTTCTACTGAAATATATCCATCTTCCTTCAGTGCTGCTATAATTTTCCTTAACTCCTCTCTGTCAATCCCTAGGTCTCTTAGGATATCTGTCTGGAAAGCTGTATGATTTTCCCCTTTCCATACATTATAGAGTATTATTTGCTCCAGAGGTCTTGGGATTTCTTCAACATATTTTAGTACTGGATTTACCAACTTAGTCACGTCATGCTCTTCATCAATATTAGAAATGTATTTTTGCATTCTCTCTATAATCTTTCTCTCCAGTTCCGTGTCCTTCTTAAAGTCTTCATAATCAATTTTGATTGCTAAGGGAGTTACTACTTCATCTTTCCTTTTAGTTACAATAAGTACTGCTTCGCCTACTCCTTGTTCTGGGAGTATTTTCTCAAGTTCTGAAGCGAACGTCGGGTATGTTTCAGAAAATGTCTTAGCATCGTCCCCTGCTATCTGTAGCAGCAGCTTAACGCCAGTGTTGTTGAGGATTGACTTCAGTAAGTCTCTGTTTACCTGTCCGGTATGTTGATGCGCCAAAACTAAATGCAACCCCATCTTCCTTGCTTCCGTTAACACTACGTCTATTAAGCTGAAGTCTGCTACGTTCTCGAATTCGTCTATGAACGATACTATTGGCGTTCTCTCTAAGTCTAAATTAAACCTAGTAAGCACATAATACCATATCTTAAATAACCATGCAGCCATTATTGTAAAGCTAACATCTTTGGTTACTGCTGCTTCAGACGCATTTATTATTATTACATTACCTTTAGCAAACAATTCTTTGTCATCAATAGTATTCCTACTGAATATCTTTCTAAGTAATCCGTTAGTCGCTATTAGTTCTATTCTACTTAAAGCGGAAATGAATGTAGTTTCGTCCAGTTCCTGAAACTGTTCGAGTTTCTCCTCCCACTCCTTTGAGTTTACTGGAAGATCTATTGTACCCCTCCTTAATCCTAATATAATCCTATACAGATCGTAAAATGTAGGTTCTGGTGTTTTCTCATAAAGCAATTGTAAAGCTGTTTGAATCACATATTTAACGTAAACAGCACTTTCCTTCAAAACAAATAATCTGTTAAATATTTCCATCACGTTCCCGAAGCCTATCAGCACAGCTTGTTCAGAGTTAGGTAATTTAGGCAATGCTAGCGGGTTTATTGCGATAGGCGCATCGATTGGGTGAAAATAGAAGAGTTGCTTTTCAGGATCAAATTTATCAGTCTTATATGTTGCAAAGAAGCTAAGCAGCTCTCTAGCTACATCTCCGTGAGGATCCATTAGTACAATTATTGCATCTGGGTTCGTCTCCTTTATTCTCTTTATCAATATTCTCATAGTACTTGTTTTCCCTGAACCAGTTTTCCCAATAATATATGCATGGCGGTAGAAGTCCTCAAGTTCAAGTCTAACCTCTTTTCCAGATAGGACCGTTTGCCCTATCCTAAAACTAGTAGCACCAGTTCTTTGTGGAACTATATCTGGTAGCAGTGCTCCAGTAGCTATTTTTATAGATAAAACTCCAGGCTTAGGTATAACCGCTATCCTTCCTATTTTTTCTTCATCTGTCCATATCCACCTCTTATACTTAAGGCTCCAGAACCTGGGTATAGTAGGTTGCTCATCGTCCCAGTCTTTAGTCTTCTTTATCTCTAGCCTAAGCTTCTTTGACCTTGTAAGAATATACTGCCTTAACTCGTTAGAAAGCATTTTTATTCTATCTTTAGTATCGGACAATATGAATGGTTGAATATAGTACAGAT
Organism: Sulfolobaceae archaeon; assembly: GCA_028277025.1. Next base: position 517 of record JAPYVG010000123.1, on the reverse strand, counting down.
TATCTTTTGCATAACTTTCCAGTTTAGACGCTAGAACTTCCCTTTGCCTTTTACCTATAACACTCTGGTTTCTCTTCAGTTTATCTGCATACCTTAGTAGAATGTCGTTTAGTTTGGGTTCTAAGATTATCCAAATCCTCAATTGTTCATTTTCTTGGAGTTTAGTTAGGACATTTGTGAAATCGTTTACTTCTATACCCCAATAGAAGTCCTTCTCGTTCTTCAATAAGACCTTACCTACAAATTTAGGATTCTTCAGCTCTGGATCCTCTTTTATAGCGAAATATTGCCTAAGTACCTCAAGTTGTGCTTGAGTTTTAGCGTAGATGTGAAGGAAGTTCCTATCTTTCGAGTATATTATCTCAAACACATGGCCGAGGCTGTTCAATACATTTACGTTCTCATTGACTCTAGGAAACAATTCATATATCTTATAATTTATCCTATTACGGTTAAGTAGTCCCATCAGTAGATAGCTGTTTTAAAAATTCAGTTAGCTTCAAGCCATTTATTTCGG
>JAPYVG010000122.1 GCA_028277025.1 Sulfolobaceae archaeon | reverse complement strand
CATTAAATGTAGTTAGGGGGATTTTACATGTATTGGGAATTATATAAGTGGTGGAATAAAAGGAAGGAGATTTTGGCTCACGCGAGAGATTACGTTAGGGAGATTAAGAGGATTTGTGTTGAGGAAATCGACAAAGAGTGTAGGGTAATTCTATTCGGCTCAGTTGCAAGGGGGAATTATAGAGTTGATAGTGACATAGACGTTCTGATAATAACTGAAAAAGGTAAGACTATATGGGATAAGGCTCAAATATCTTCTAAAATTAAGGAGAAAATAGGGTTTGGAGACCCATTAGAACTTCACGTTGTTACCAGAAAGGAGTATGAGGAGTGGTATAAGAGGTTTATTGATGTTTATGAGGAGTTTTAAACTGAATGTCTTTAATTTCACTCTGTTACTTATCCTCAAGGCAAGGTCGAATACTCTATTGAATTCTACATCCTCTACTTTACAACCGCATTTCTCTAGAGCATAATCTACGAAGGCATTAAGCTCTTCTTCTGAGAGTTTAAGAGTTCTTGAAAAGACAGAATAAAGTTCAGCAACTACAAGCTTGCTTATTACCTTTTCTCCGTCTTTGGGATAATTTGCAATAGCTTTTTCGTGGTTCGGGTCTTTCTCGTTAATTAGAGCTATTATAATACTGCTATCGATATAATATTTCATCCCCTTTCCCTTAATAAGTCTTCAGAAGTCGGTAGCTCGAAAGGTACCCCTTCTTTTAACCATTTTTCAGTTAGTTCTTTTATTTTTTCCTTCTTCTTTAACTCTTCTTTAGCCCTACTCACTCCGTAAGCAATAATAATATTAAATGCTTCATTTCTTGACTTAGCGATACCCATCTCTACCATTTTTTCAGCTATTTCTAGTACTCGTCTTTTACCTTAAGTGTTACTATCCTCATACCATAATATTACTCAAGAAACAAGATAAACTTTACCCTAGTATGATGTGAAGAGATCAAAAAGAGATTTAAACCGAGACTTTTCTCCATCCTTGTCAAGGAGTGAAAAGGATAGGATATTGAGTGGTATTTCATACATCCTATTTATCTCATTACTGGCCGATAATGTTCACTAAATAATTTTTAAGGTGTGATTAAGTATTTTCTCAGATGCCCATCGATCTAAAGAAATTATGCGGTGATTTCTCTACTTCCAATATTAACGGTTACGCAAAAGTAGACGTGTTTAACATTAGCGGTTACGTTCCTAAAGAGTGCGAGACAAAGGTCAATGCTATAAAAGTTCTGGGTTTAGCTTTTACTTACTCGTTAAAGGAAAAGCGCAATGACATAAAGGGATTTGTCGAAGAACTGTATCGAAGGTACAATTACGTACTGTTCATTCCAGACAACGCGAATAGCGATGTTAAAAGTTTCTTCGAATCAGCGTACGAAGTTTTAGGTACTCAAGATCCGTTTGAAGTAACTAAAAATTTAGCCTTAGGTTTTTTCTTTGCATGGAAATACGATTTGGACTTTACCGACTATATACGAGGGACACGGGCATTACTTGACGTTTACCGTCTATTACCCTTTTATTATTCATATTCTCAAAGGGGAATAGACCCGTTTGAGAAACTGAAAGACAATTCAAGGGATAAGCAGTTCATAGAGGAAATTATGAACGAGTCACGTGATAGCAGGAAATACACATTCTTTAACAATATGCTATACCCAATCGCTTTGGCCCAATTCATAAATATGCTTCCGGAGGATAAGGAGTTGAGATCCGGGGCTCCTATAAGCTTTCAAACTACCGAATTTTACAAAAAGTTAGCACTATACAGTTACACGTTAAGTGATAGCGAAGCACTAGGCTTCATTAACTCCGTTTTCTACAGGCTGAAAAAACTGTGGAGAGAGTTAAAAGGAGTACGAATGGACGAGGTCGTCCTTGATTTATATCAGAATTACCTTACCGCACTGGGTAAACACGGTTTACAAGCCAATCTACCCGAAGTTCAAGACTTGTTGGTACAAAAGACTGAAGGAGTGAAGTGTATCGGGAAGGGGGAAGTGGATTTACATGATTTTTACACAAGTGTAGACGTGGAAACATTGAAGGCTGCACTAAAGATAGGTAATGTTTTACTTATCGGCCCACCCGGTGTAGGTAAGACCAGTTTAGCCTTGAGAGTAGTCAAGGGTTTGACAGATAACAACGGTGAGTGTTTTTCTGTCTTTACGGCAAACTCTTTGTGGTTCAGAAGAAACTTGGTCGGCGGGGAGAGCTTTATTAGCGGTTCCGTTTACTGGAAAAGTGGTTTGTTAGTCCAAGCCTATGTGAGGGCTTCAAGGATTATTGACGGTAATTATTACGTTATTGTAGACGAGATCAACCGTGCTGATGTCGACAAAGCTTTCGGTGAGTTATTTACCATATTCTCAAGTAATAATCCTGAAGAATGGTTTGTACCGAGTAGTTTGGTTGAGGAGATCGAGAGTTACGGTGACAGAGTTGATGAGTATGCTAGGGAATTCTTGCTGATTTATAATGACTTGAAGGAAAAGGGTAGAGAGGACGAACCTTTAAGAAGGATAAGGATGATAGCTACGATGAACTTAGTAGATGCGAGGAACTTATTTTACGTAGGAGATGCCTTAGTGAGGAGATTCGTTTCGTTTTATTTACCCTATCCTACTTCCACTGAGGACTTGGTTAAGGTCTTGCCCAACTTTAATTTGCAGGATGACGAGAGAGAACAGATCATTAAGTTTGTAAGTTGTGTAAGGGAGAAGTTCAACCAGAAGAGAAAGGCTAGTAGGTCAACGTTTATGGAGTTAACTAGCTTTAACATATCTCCGGCTAGTGTTAAGAATTCTTTAGCTATTTACTCAGAGTTAAGTAAACGTAGTATTGACGACTTTGCCGAAATAGTCAAGCTCACCTTAGGTACTCTAAATAAAGAAAGAATAAGCGAATATGAAGAGATAAAAGAAGAGTGCATAAAGGAACTTAGGAAATAATTTTGCACTGCTCACCCTATCTTTTACCTCACAATTAACATTATGATTGTGAAAAAAGTTAGAGAGACGATAGTAGTATTCCCTTCTGAAGAAGTGATGAAAAGGGTCTTAAAAGAGGCTGGCGTAAAGCCGGAGGAAGTTGCCGACGTAAGCGAAAATGACTTATAAGTGTTAACCCCTTTTATCAAACTAACTTTTTCAAAATTTCACCTATGATCCTTAAATTGTACTCATCGTCATCTTTTAGTGGGTCAATTATAGCAATGTAAATTAAATTGGAATTGTACCAGAAGTCAATAAGTCCTCTCTCTTTAGCTCTTCTATCGAGTTCCCTCGTAGCTGAATCCTCATCGTCGTAGTTCACTCCCCATTTATCTAACCCGGGGTAAACGAGGACAGAGGCAAACGGTTGGTACTCGTAAGTATATGCCATGACTTTGAACCTGCCCATCGTTATATAACCAACTTTCTGAGAATACTTACATTCAAATATTATAGGCTTCTCGTTAACAAGCGACAAGTCTGGTCTTCCCTTGTACTTGTCTATGTTCTGCAGGTCGTCTACTTTCCTCAACGTAGAGTTGGATAAGGAGGCGTTGAAAATTAATTTAACCTTTTTGTTTGCCTTTACCGCATAATACCTTTTCTCATCTTCTTTTACGATCTCGAATCCATTCCTCCACAGATATGTTACCACAAGGTAGAAAACGTAAAGTTCATAGAGCTTCCACTTTAGGAATTTTATTAATTCTCTATCACCTTTTTCACCTCCTCCCCCTATTCTTATGTCCTCTAACTTCTTAGCTAAGATGTAGGCTTTATACGTCCTTATAAGCCACAGAGGGTCTGTATAGGACGGGTCTCTGTAATAGCCTTCCGGGAAGATGTCCTTAACCGAGTTTAACTCTGAAAACAGCCTTTCGAAATCCTTCAGGAAATTAAAATATGGGTGAGGCTCAGGTATTTTTATCCCTTCTCTCTTTTCACTTACTATTTCGTAAATCCTCCTCAGAAGATAACCTAATGTCCCGTATTCTGGGGCGTTGTAGCCCTCTTTGAAGTCGTAGTAAACGAGTAGCGGATAAACTATTATAGTCCTAGTTACGTCCAATTGACCGTACAGTTCCTGAGAGTATTCTACCGAAAATTCCTTATAGGTTAATCTCTCTCTTAAGGCTTCATTAGCCGATTTTACACTATCCCTTGTTACCAGATAGAGGATATAATAGTGGATATAATTGAGAAGTTCATTATTTACTTGGAGTTCTTGTGAGAAATCCAGAATCTGCAGTAGTTTCTCAATATCTATAACTCCCTTGTACTGTAAGTAATAATATCCGACTTTTTCTATTAACGCTCTGTCCCTCTCGTTCACATAGCTTTTTTACATTCAGGCTTTATTAATTTTTGATTGGGAGATATACTTCGGGCGTTGATTAACAGCGGGTGAAAAGGTTTATGTTAGCCCACTTCTCTTATGATGACCTCGCCGTAAACGGGTTGATAATCCTTCTTTGGAATTATGATATTATTATGCTTCCTACCACGTAGGAAACTATTATCATTGCTACAATTATCATCGTACAACTATTATTCCTAACGAGATAATAATAGTATAAAGATAAAAATAAAAAAACTTTTAAATCTGCTTTTACAGAAGCGGAAACCGGGGATGAGGGGATGATTGACACAACACGAGTTGACCTATGATAGGAGACCGTTGCTCTGACCCGACCCCCTCATCCGAATTTACTATTATCTCATCTAACTATTAAGCTTTTCTTCCCTAAACTAATTTTTTGAAAATCAATCGCCTACCTACAAGAATCAAATGAAGAGGAGAGTTAGATAACCCGCCCAAACTACTTGTAGATGGAAAGTTCTTACGTGAATTCGACTCTTAGACTCCATCAGAGTCGGAGAAAACTTGTTCATCTCCTACCCTTTATGGAATAACACCGGCTCCAGTCGATTACGAAGGGGGGGGGG
>JAPYVG010000120.1 GCA_028277025.1 Sulfolobaceae archaeon | reverse complement strand
ATAGGGCAGATGTTGACAAGGCTTTCGGAGAGTTATTTACTATTTTCTCCAGTGGCGATCCGAAGGACTGGTTTATTCCTAAGGCTTTAATTGATGAGATAAAGAGTTACGGAGACAATATTGACCAGTATGCAAAGGAGTTCCTCAAGATTTATGAAGAACTGCAAAAACAAGGCAAGGAAAACGAACCGTTAAAGAAGGTAAGAATAATTTCCACCATGAACTTAACAGACGCCAGGAACCTATTTTACGTAGGTGATGCACTCGCTAGGAGGTTTGTTAGCTTTTATTTCGATTATCCAAAAAGTACGGAAGATTTAGATATGTTCCTTAAGAATTATAATTTAGGGACGGAAGAAAAGGAGGAGATAAGAAATCTTGTTAGCTATTTGAGGGAAAAACTAGACAAAGACAAGGACAAGCTCGTAAAATTTAACATCTCTCCTGCAAGCTTAAAGTCAGCTCTGGAGATTTATTCATCATTAAAGAATAGGAATATAGACATCTTTGTTCTTATTTTGAAAAGTACATTGGGGACGCTAAATCAAGACAAAATAGAAAAAGTAGAGAAATATATAGATGAATGGAGGAAAGAAAAGAAACAACAGAAGCAATAAAATAACTTCCTTTAATCTGAAAATTCCTTAATTTTAATTTTTTAATTCTCTTCGACATCCTTAATTTCTTCCTGCTTTACGTTCGCTTCTTTTAATATTTCGTCCATAATTTCCTTTGAAGGGAACGACACTACTACTCCTCTAACTTTTTTCACTATCACGGTAATTTTACTCCTTAAATAAAAAGGAGAGTAAAGCGAAAGTATGACATCCGTTATATACCTAACTACATTTTTATATTTATTTTCTACAAGGGGCTTCGCACAGATTTCAATAGTTTCCTTTGGCCTTTCTTAGGCTTTCGCTTCTTTGACGGTATTACCCACGAGTAGGGGTATTGCCCCAACTCTCTTCTTCCGCCTTTCACCTCTTACTTTCACTCATCCGTCTCTGACTATCACATCAAAATGGTCCTTTCCACCATTCTTCTTGCTTAGGACCTCCTTGATTGTTTCTCGCTAAGGACCTGATACATAGAACATTTTGCGTTAATTTCTATGCTTAACCTACACGGCGCCAACTAGGGCCAACTAGCGCCTAAACAACCTGGACGACTGTCGACGGCCTCATTAAGATACCTAACAATAAACCTTGGGGGGAGTGAGGAAAGAAGAGGGTAGACGAGATGATGAGAAATGATCCAGAAGATGGGAGGAGGCCTAAGGATGGAAATGAAGCCCAAGAGCAGGTAGATGGGCGAAGCCTTGATGAAAGTCCGACCTCCTCAATAAAATAGGTGATAATTATGAAGGAGGAGAAAATTAAGGAAATCATAAACAGTCTAAGAGAACAAATAAGGGAAATCATACCAAAAAATATAGTTTTAATGTCTAAAGAGACTAGGGAATATTTCGATTTCGGTGTAAGCACTTCCAGCCTGAAAGAGAAATATGAAGAATCAGTAGTTTTAATTAAGCTTGATGATCTGCTCAGTGTAATAGAGGAGACAATGAAGAAGACAAGAGCTAGAAAAGTGGAGGATCTCATTAATGAAATTGAAACAAATATGATTGAATATGCTAAGAAGAATGGGATAACACCTAGCAAAACAGAAGTTGTAAGAGATAGTAAAAGAGAAAGGGAGTATCAAAGGGTTATCAAATATTACATTAACGAAGACCACTTCCCGTTCATAAAAACACGTAAGCTTATTCTATGGATGGAGAAATATAACGAAATGGATGGAGGACATGCCGTAAAGAGGGCGGGATATAAATATGTAAAATATGATATTCCGCCTCAACTAATCTTCGAGTTGTCAGATACACTTCAAGATACATTAAGTGGTATAAATTTACAGGAATTGACAGAAACTAAGAAGTCCGAAAAGAAGACCAGAGAAAGAGAAGTGAAGGAGGCATTATTGAAGATAATTAACACAATAACAGCAGTTGAGGAGTGTGCAAAAGTGGCCGATATAATTACCGAAGCTAAGAAGGAGAAAATAGAGGAGAAAGAAGTAATAAAAATACTGAAAGATAAGAGGAAATTTGGTATTGTATATGAAAGTAAACTGGATTGTTATAAGACAGTTTAAGTTTTCTACTCTGCTCCTTCTTCAAAAAAGAAACTATCATTTACTACTATTAGGGTTTGATAAGTGTAAAAGATTAAGTGAAAGTTTAGGCCCGGTAAAAAGAAGTATGTAAGGCTTTCTTTCTTTTCCTAAAATTTTTCTGAAAATAAAACAAAAATTCAATTAGCTATAAATTAGAATAAATCTTGTCCATGTAAAATGTGTTAAATTAAAAGTAAAAGTTCAATAGATAATAAGGTTATTGGCATAGTTAAAAACGACTATATTTTATCAAGATATAAAATTGATAGAAACAGTTATAAATAAATGTTTTAACAGCTAAAGAAACTTTAAAGGAAAAAGCTTTTAACTAAACTTTCCAGATAGACTACTTACGAGTTTTTAATCTTACTTTCAACAAACTTTCTCGTATCCTCATCTAAAAAGTAAACGTATACCCCTTTTCTTCCCCTGGTTAGCAGTACTCTGTAAGTGTTCTTAAGTAACTCCAATGCTTGACTCTGCGATTTACCCTTAATAGCCGGATCTGCAGAGTTTTCTGGATGCGCCTCCCATGCTCCTTTTTTCTGGTTATAGACTAGGTCATTACACCATATTACTCCTACATAGTCGAACTCAAAACCTTGAATAGTGTAAATACTTCCTACTTGGCTCACTCCTCTGGGATCATAAGCCCAAAGTGCTGCGGGGGGAACTCCCTTTGCCAGCTTTTTTCCAGTATCTTTAGCCTCCCAAGTAGCTTTAAAGACTTTACCGTTACCATAGCTTATTACTATATCTTCCGGCAAGGTACCGTCGGGATTAGGTTCATTCCATTCCCAACAGAACCCAGCAACTAATCTGGCCGAGTTAGGTTCTCTACTATTCTTTTTCATTATATCCTGCCTTAAACTTTCTGGGTCATCAAATATCTTGAATTCTACTCCGAAACTACCAGTATAATACTCGATTCCGGTTTTTCTGATATCTAGCAGGTTGTCAATCCAATCTATATATTCCTTGGATCCATTCGACCTAAATTGAGTTCTAAGCTTGAATTTGTAAATCTTATTAGTGTACTTTTTTGCAACAGACTCAATTAAATTTACATCACCTATTTCTTCCGGCCTCACCCTTTGATAGGGATCCAGGAAAAACACGCTTACCTTTGCAACCCTTATTAATTCTTCCGTCTGGATGTATTTGGAGCCCTTGGAAAAACGCGTACCGCTTCTCTTCCTTATCCTATGCGCTTCATCGGCTATTAATACGTCGAATGAAGGAGAGTCTTTTTCGGCTTCATTCGTGAAACTGTTAAAGTACTTAAATAACGCTTTGTTGCCTACTATTTTCCTCAATGTGGTAGTGAACGCTTTAGAGCCGGTAGCGTGAAATACGGTATATCCTTTTTTCAGTAGGTCTACCATTAGTTTTAATGCTATTACCGACTTTCCCGTGCCAGGTCCTCCTTCTACTATTATTACTGCCCTTTCGTTGTCTTTGAGCTTTTGTAGTTCGTTTAAAACAGTATCATATACTGCTACCTGGTCGTCCAATAATACAAATTTATCTTTAAATGTCTCGAAATTTTTACTGTTGTTTAACGCCTTATCTATTTCTTCGATTAATCCTTTCTGGGGAGCTATTCGAGATGTTATAAAACGTTGAAATACTTCGTAGCCGTCTCCGTAATTTATACCTTCAAGCAATTCCCTTAATTTCTCTCTAGTATTCACGTCGAAAAGCGGATAACTTCTTAATACCGAAGAAAACTTTTCATCATAAAGGTAATCTATGCGAGCATTATAAAGATAAGAAACTCCTATCATGTCTGCCTGGTTTGCGAAATCTATTAAGTCCTTAAAGTACTCTACATAACCTTTAACTTGAACTGAAGGATGGAGTAAGTCTTCATATTCTGATCCCATTTTTACTTTAACGTAGTCGTCTGCGAAAGACGGTTTGACTTCGGTCCAACCTTTCATCTCCAGGACCACTACGGCGTCTTTTCCCTTCTCATTTTTTCCGAAGAGAACATAGTCCGCTCTAGATGATGAATAAGGCAGGAATACCTCTGCTGCAATGTATATATTATTTAAACCTTTTATAAGATCGGCCAACGCTTCACTGCTACCTTTCCATGAATTAACCTCACTTTGAGAAGGAAAATATCCAGTTTCCCCTAAAAATCTGTCCTTTAAGATCTCTACGTAGTTTTTGCTATTCACTGCTTCTAAAAATCCTTTCACATCATTGGCATAAAGGTATCTTAACATTATGGGCTATACCTCATATTTTAGCCTAAAAACTTTTTGCTATTCACTGTCCCTTTTCGGCAATTATATACCATAACCCTGGAAACCCTGAATCCTCACAACTAACATTCTTTCCCCTCAATACATAATCTAGTATTTTCAGCCTACTCCCATCGTCTAAATTCGAAACATCAAAGTTCATTTTTTATCTGATGGTACGCCTCATAAGATATCTGTTAAGGTAAGTGGATAATGTAGCACCTAATGTCGAAGATATTAGAGCGCTTAAGAAAGCGTATAATGTGAAGCTATGCAAAAAGTTATAAAATAATATCAAAGACTGAAATAAATACTATAGTTGATAGTAATGCGTCAAGTAATAGGATGAACAAGACATATTTTAAAGTTGATATATATTTTGTAGGACCAAAGATGATCTCTCAGCAACAATGATTACCACGATTAAAATATCAATAATACAAATATATTTTACACTAACAAGGTTTTACTCAATATTTACGTAAAAGATTACAATACTTAAGATAAGAAGTGACACTAAGTTCAGGAGGACTGTAGTCTCGACGTAAGGAGTCAAGAACGT
>JAPYVG010000119.1 GCA_028277025.1 Sulfolobaceae archaeon | reverse complement strand
TATAATAGATTTCTCAGTTAAACCTCAGGCACAGTATTTGGTAAGATTGTCACGCGAACACTTTCAATCAACGTGACGATTCGGGAAAGGGTTTATTTATTTAGGCTTATATGACTTATTGTTACACCAAACGCTCCGAGCTATTCTAGCCAATTCCCCGACTAAAGCAGTGTACAACCTCTTTCCTTTCAACCCAAGACTTTCCTTGAATTTTAGTAATGGAGTACTACGAGAGTAATTCATCTAAGTAAGGAATTAGAACAACTCGCACGACTACTCCTTACCTTTCTTCAGTATTCCCTTACTTGGAGGAGCCTTACAGTTCTACTCAACTATTGGATCTAAACCACAATAGGCTACGAAAGATGCTGGATTAAGAAAGCGTTTAATGTCTCCAACAATAACTATCGTATCATTCCTGAATAAAGTTTCCCCATCTCCGGGGTAGTTAATAACACGTGAAATTCAAGAATTTATAATTATGTTGTTTCTTCTACTTCTTAAATTTTCTAGCTTGTTTTCAAAAGCGCTTTAGATAATACTTTGACTTTCTCACGTATGATCTTTATGTACTATAAATTGTATAATTGCATAATGATGTTACTCCTAAGAGAATTCTTCAGGATTTTCTTGCCCCCATTACTAAGTTTAGGAATAATGATCTCTCTACCTTCACTTTATTAAAGGCTTTTTAGGAAGACTTATGGTGTTATTAGTTCGTTTGATGGTTGTAGTTATACTCCTTTACCTTGTTTGTGATGTTTACTAGTTTTATGCTTCGTAAAAATCTGTTTTCTTTCCTCTCGGGTCTTTCTCCCTCAATCTTACATTTGGCTTACATGTAATACTCTTACTCCTTCTTTCTGAAGTATTAGCGTAGTTTTACTGGGGCGATTCAGGACTCCATTGCGATTTCTATTTATTTCTATAGAATGAAAGTGGCTTAATTGATCCTAACATTAGTAATACTAAAAAGAGGGACGAGCGCTAGGCCATACCGTGAGATGTTTATTCAATCACGTGGTGACTGCGCTCCCCCTTGAGGTAGTTGGGGAGGTCGCGCTATTAAATGAATGAGATGGAGAGGAGGATGGGTTACGCCAGATACAGATTCCTGAGGGGTTTAAGGTCTTCCTCCGGGGGGTCATGTACGGGCTTGAGTGGGTCACGGTGAGGTTGCAGTACTGTACAGGTGAGGAGGTGCTCAGGGAGGAGAGGCTAGTACTCAGGGCCCTCCTCGTGCCCGTGCTGAGAACGCCGAGCTCTAGCCCCTCCTCAGGTCCAACAACCCGCTCAGCCCTTCAACTCCCTCCTGGAGAGTTCTGCGAGTGCCACTTCACCTGGAGGATCGTCGGGCTATAGCCCTCAACTACAACCTCTCGACCTGTTATCCCATTCTTGTAATATTGCAAGAACTCTTATTTCTTTGTGAAATGATTAAATACATTCAGTAATTCCTCCATTGAATAAGCCCAAATCAACAGAGATATTACAATTCGCAAGGGAGCCCCGAATCGCCCTTTTACTGAGTATGCATCTATTGATCTGATCATTATTGATAGTTTCTCTGAGAAGTTCTTAAACCTTAATTTTATCTAATTTCGAGTAAATTATTGCATTAAAACTAAATTTATACAAATTTTCCTTAAAGAGTTGTTTATTGCAATTTTATATCTTTTATTGTGTAAAATTTTCATTACTCACGTATTCCTTGAGGGGGCTTGAAGATCACCTAGTTACGTTAAGGTTAAGCGAGAAGGAGGAGTAAACATGAGATAAATATCTTCCTACAACAAATCTCAATAGATATCCTTGGTCTTATGAGGAAATAATTATCCTTAACCGCATAAGCCCTTCCACTATCAAAACATGGCTTGTAATACCTTAAGCGGCGCTTAATAGATTCCAATTAGGCCTCCTAAAAGGGAAACAGCAACTTCAGGTGATTATATCAGGCAAGATCGACATAGATATAAGGAAAACCTAGGATGACGTCCGTTAGTGCTTACTACCGATATTAGCGGAAACATTCTTGATCAACGTATAAATTATCATCCTACTCTCACCTAGAAAGAACAGAGCTTTTCCTTTTTATGCCCTTCATTTTTTAAAGTCTTCTCACATGTCCTTTATAGCTTAAACGTTTGCGGGTCTAGGTTTCACGAGATTGTATCTTAGCTAGTAAAGCTGTACTCATAACTCGAATTTCTTTTATTCTATTCTTAGTTACAGTAGTACTATTTTTAATGTTCACGTTGTCCGGCATTCTTGTTGTATTAAGTATTTTCCAGATCAATCGTCTAATGTTAGTTCTATTTTCTTTTCTTCTGCTTTTCTCGGTATATCCGATCTGGGCTTGTCTCTTAGACCGTCAAGACCTTCTTTCTTGTACCTACTAATTCATCATCTTATTATTAGATAATATCTTGTTCAGCATTTGCGAAACTTGTTCTTATAATTTACTGTCATCGATATACAACTTCACCGCGTAAATTCTCTCCTAATCTTCGCGTCCTTCTCTTCCTCGCAAGCTAAAGCTAAATTTCTGTAATTCAAATTAATAATACTAATTTACAAACTTTTTCAGAAACACTAAGGTATAGTTTTACTCTTAGATTTCTTAATTTTACTTAATATTATTCTAGAATTCCCTAACTGCATAACATTATGTTTATAACGTAACAAAGTTATTGATAGTGTACTAAATGTTATCAGGGTAAAACTTTTGTTTTGTTTTTTGTTTCATTATTGTCGTGAGAAAGGTTTTAATAATAGGCGAGGCAATAGTAGGAAATAATAATTCTGATGCAGTATCAGGTGGAAGTATCAGAAGTACGATTTTCCTGTCTAAAGTATCTAAATATTTTGATAAGGTTTATTATATTCCAAGTATTTTAGGAAATCTTAAACGAGTCCCTAAATTAGGAGAACGTTATGTAGAAGATATTTACCGATTCTCTGGAGTCTATAATCTAGAAATTCCTCTCGATCTATACTCAATTCTGAATCTAAACCACAAACATTTTTTCGATATCAGATTAATCCAGTATATCAAAAGTAAGCTAAATGATAATTATGACCTAATCTATGTAACAAGTGAAGCCTTTACTGATCTTAATCTAGCCATTCAAATTAAATCTAGATTGAGAGGGTTTATAGTTCATGGGTCATGGATTAATGGTGGATATTTAGATGAGATTAGATATATATTGAATACCCATTCATGTGTTAATCCTCTGCTTTCTGTGAAAAAATTAAGCGAGAAATTACTATTACACATGATGTTTAGGAAAATTTTTTCAAGCAATAAATTAAATTTTGCTATCTATATAAATACTAATTCATTGAGAAAATATTCGCTGTTCAAATATAATATTAACACCAAGAGACTTTTTCCTGGGATAGCTATAAACTTATATGATAACTATAATATTTCTAAAAATAAAGAAGGTATTGTATCTATATCTACGGCATTTACTCCATTTAAAGGACTATGTAGGTTGGTAAAGTTCTTAAAAATATTAGGTCAGAACAATGATGAGATTAAACTGACATTAATTGGAGATCTACCTAGAATCGCTCAGAAACAAATTTTTAGCTTAGTTAAAAATAAAAATAATGTAATAAAAATATTAGGTAAATTACCCCATGAAGAAGCTTTAAAAAATCTTAGAAGCAGTAAACTCAATATTAACTTTTCTTATAGTGAAACTTACAGTTTTGTGAATTTAGAGTCTATAGCTAACTATACGCCAGTGATATCATTTTACAACGGGACTGAAGAAATATATAAAAACATTAAACCAGTAATATTTGTTCATAATGAAAAAGAATTGTTTCATATAGTCAAAGCGTATTATAATAAGGATTTAGATTATTTATTTGATGAAACTGTTAAAGATTTTTTGAAAAAACATTCAAATTGGGATGAAATAATACAAAATGAAATAAAAATCATTAAGTCCTTCTCCCCTTGATTCTTATTACAATGGTTAAAACACTTATTATAACATACAATGAGATCGAAAGATAGTTCAAAGTTCTGTATGTAGTTTCTCCTTTATACTTCAATATAAAATGCGTAATATTAACATGGGATATATTAAAAGCTTGTAAGCCAAATGGTCCTTCAAATCCCTTTATCTGCTTATTCCCATAGTCTAAAATCCAATTAGGGTCATATTTAAAATCAAGAATTAAATAGTAAACTCTCCCTTTAATTTCATTAATATTAATATTAATGAAATTATAATTTTGTATAATATTAATTTTTTGATCATTTGTGAAATTCACTATGTGTATAATCTGAGATATATTTAAATTGCTTAAGTTAGAGGAATTAAAAGGAACTAAGTCCAACGGATATCTAGATAATAAATTATTATATATAGACACATTAATGCTATTATAAACAAGTGAGAAATCTTTAGAGCGTGAAAGCGTAATGTTAACAAAATTAGGTAAACCCGTTATAAAGTAATTATACCCCCAATTAGATACCGTAGGACTATCATAGGCATGAGGCCATGTAGTATTATAAATATAATTCATAACTACTATATATTTTATGCCACTAAAAGCCAACAAATAGCCGAATTCCGTTATATTTTCATGTAAGAAACAATTTGCCTCTTCGGCGTAAATTTTAGACGGAAAATATGCACTGAAACCTGGTGAGATAATCGGCATAAAATAATTAGGTAAAAAATTTTGAGGATATGGTGCCATTGGAATCATAGTAGAATATAGAGAGTATCCATAAGACAGATTTTGTTTAATTAGAAAATTTGATACGTTGATGAAAGGATATTTTATTTCATGATAATAAAATATATCTTTATAACTGAAATTAAAGAATTCCTCATCACTATACGCCGGCCATAAACTTGTATGTATAAAAATCCCAAATTCAGACAAAATTATAAATATAAGACTTAAATATAGTAATTTTCTTTTATCAGCTTTTACTAATTTTAAAATAAATATAGCTAATATAGTGAAAGAGAGCGGCGTTACAATTCCTGCAAAGTAAATAT
>JAPYVG010000118.1 GCA_028277025.1 Sulfolobaceae archaeon | reverse complement strand
GTCGAGGTATTTACCTTATAAATACGATAAAAACACCGTTGAGAAATCATTAAATGTAGTTAGGGGGATTTTACATGTATTGGGAATTATATAAGTGGTGGAGTAAAAGGAAGGAGATTTTGGCCCATGCGAGAGATTACGTTAAGGAGATTAAGAGGATTTGTGTTGAGGAAATCGACCAAGAGTGTAGGGTAATTCTATTCGGCTCAGTTGCAAGGGGGAATTACAGAGTTGATAGTGACATAGACGTTCTGATAATAACTGAAAAAGGTAAGACTATATGGGATAAGGCTCAAATATCTTCTAAAATTAAGGAGAAAATAGGGTTTGGAGACCCATTAGAACTACACGTTGTTACCAGAAAGGAGTATGAGGAGTGGTATAAGAGGTTTATTGATGTTTGTGAGGAGTTTTAAACTGTTACTTTTGAAACTTGTGAAAGATGTTATTTCTCATGATTTTAAAGAGAAAGCAATGGCTTTACGTTTAAACGCTCTTTTACAAGCCCTTAATTTCCTCTCAAGGGTTTGATGTTGATCACGCAGTTTTTAAGGATTTATTTCTAGTCAAGAGGATGAAGTTATACCATTTCTAATTATATACCAGTCCGTTCAAGTCCTATAGGTATAATTTATGCTGAAGGGCTAATCTTTGTAGCTAATCTGGTGAAACTACGATATCCGTGATTGACCCAAGGCATTGGTAAAGTAATTTCCACAATTAAGCACTTCTGGTTGTCCGATAAGATTAGCTTTTGACCCCGTGAACGGTATGATTTATGCGACGACATTTAACTGTGTAGCTGTTATAAACCTGAAACTTGCCAAATAGTAAATTTTTATTATTATTATCATCACCAAGATAATCTTTTTTTAAGAAGAAAATGCTCATGTAATTGCTTGGTGAGTTCTCAAATCGATGTAGATTAACCAAAGAATAGGTGACTCTACCGAGTGAATTCCCCTCATTTTAATATATACGTCAGAAAGGACGAATTAACATGAACTTTTCCTCATTAAATCTTTTCTTTGAGTTTGAAGTAATTAACAAAAATCTCTGTCTTCATCTAGGTATTTAAGGATCTTTTTAAAATGGATATTAATCCAGTCCACCTTTTTCTGAATCCCATCCATATCCTTGGTTACGATTTGTACTCTCAACCCCCGACTGAGACTTAATTTTATGAATAGGTCAGACACGATGTGAACCGTACTTAATTCATCTTCCTCTCATATTCAATCCTTAAATACTACGACGTATAACTCGTCATAATGGAAGAGAAAAAGGAACTAAGGAAGACTTTAAGCAAAGGAAAATTTTCTAAATTCAGATATTACTATTGTGATTATTAAATTCCCAAATTTTGAGAGTATCAACACGGTTGTTATGACAAAGACTCTGAGAATTCTAGCAGCGGCAGAGAGGATTCACATAAGAGAACGTTATGGTGTTCATATCAGATTTCTTGAGTGGAAAATTACTGAAAGGTAAGGAGTCTTATTGTCTAGCACATTTAATTGTAAATGTGTATCAGGTACAATAACTGAGAAGAGAGGAAGAGGTTATAACTGGTAATTTTGGGATGGTCGTTTTAGTAATGAATGCTTAACTCCTCCCTAAAAGATTTAGCATCTTCTAGTCTCTTGTCGAGAAGGACCTTTTTGAAAACCAATTTGATGTCTTTAAAGCGTAAATAAGAGTTTCTAACTAGACCGGACGTGTAGGTTTTCACTTATTACAAATTTTGAAATATTGGAAATAAAAGAATTTGTAACTTGGTTTTTTTTTAATCGCGCGATTTTAGCTAGAAATAAAAAATCTTGTCTTAGTAAGTAAGTCCATACTGCCTTGTAACATACTCATCTAATGTAAGATCCCCAAGCTTATCTTTATATACACTTAATACGTAATCGGCATCTTTACATGAGCCCTTATTTTTACACAACTCTAACGAGATTAGAATTGCAATTATTATATTGTTTATTAAATCCCAAAGTGTAGAGATCTTGCTCATATCTGTAATATTATGTTCATTAGCCTTTAATATGAGATATGAATAAAGTGGACCCCCCTTCAGTACTGACTTAAGGTCCTTGCTGGATAAGACATCATGTATAACGCTGAAGTATCCCTCTAATTCTTCTGCATAGGAGGTCAACGCTGATTGAGTGTACCCGTAAATCACCCTAAAGGAGTACAATCCCAAAAGGTCTATCAGAGACGTCGCAGTATAGGCTAAGTGATTATTCCCCATGAGGTCATTAAAATACCGAGCTAATCCTGCACCGTTTAATACATAAGCGAATATTAAAGGAGAAAATAGTGTATTGAACATACTATACGCCTTTCTCTGATTACTTTTGTTTTTCTTTATTTCATCAGAGGTAGCGTACTCCGTAACTTTCTTGAGTTCAGAATATGTCGCTGACAGTATCTCTCTGTTTTTTGGCGACTCCAGTATCTTGCTGAGCGACCGTATCATCCCATTCCCCGTACCGGTAAACTTCGAGATTGCCACAAACCTATATAGAAATAACAGGCTGTAAGGTGATATGTTTAATTGGTCTTTAATTATGCTTACTTTTTTACTGAAAACTATCTTGTCTATTACTATCTTCCTCCACGTCTCCACGATCGAAAGTGAAAGTGCAATTGCAACCTTATAAGGCGAGGGTAATTTTGTATCCACTCCTAACTCTTTAAGTATTACTTCCGCCTTATCCTTTAACTGAGTGTAAGTGTTAGTAAGGTTCTTTACAAATTTTATTTTATCGATAGAGAATAACGGAACGTATGAGTCTTTGGCTATCATGTCTCCTACTAAGCTGTAGGTAGTTCTGACCCTCTCCCTAGAGGGGTTAAGGTCTACCTCTATCAATTCCGTGGAAGTAAGGAAATACTCTAATAGCAGGTCACTAATTGACGTCATTTAGGTGACACCTCTTTTTGAACTTGCATTTTTATCCTATGTATCACCTCTTTAAATCGTTGTTCATAGTACTGCATGTCACCTCCTAAAAAGGAGAGTTGGTTGGTACTATCAGTTGATGGAGAATTAATATAAAGGGCTGCTAACTCGTCCCTGTCTAAGGGCACATCAATCACTCTTTTTTGTATACGTGTGGAACCTATTAGTTGGATCTCTTGTATCACGTTAACCATACCTATTATGTTTACCTCCTCGGGATGGACTATAATTATCTTGCACTCATCATCCTTATTTCCCTTAGCGTAACCGCAGAAATTGGTCAGAATACTTCCATAGTGTTTAAGGAATCCTTGATGATATTTAGTCTCCCCCAGTTTTACGTTCCTACCTTTGTATAAAATTATGGTTGCGGCCCTTTTGGATCCTCCATAAGGTATTACTATACCTTCGTAGCCGTTAGCCTTAATTTCCGATATATATACACGATCCGAGTTCTCAAGTTCATTCGCAAGTTTCCTCAACATAGAGAATATTTTGTCCTTGGTTATACCAGTTACTTCTTTCGACATGTAGAGTCCGTAGATCCCTGCTCCTGCAACCATTGATCTTATCTCTTCTAGTATTTTCTTTACATTATCGCAAACAGATTTGCCGTTGTTAGGAGTATTTATTCTAGATAGTATTTCATTTTTACGTAATACGACTTGTGATACAATGTTTCTAAGTATCTCGAAGAAGAGACGTGCTGGCATCTTTAGTAATGGGCTCATGTAGTAACTTATACACCCGCTTATCTGAGCTAGTCTTTCTTCTTCATACTTACTAATTAGCCCTTTTTGTGATAGCAGCTTGATAGCTTTTTCATAGTACTCTTTAATACTATCGTTATCGTAAAGGGAAAACTTAATTGGTATCGAGAGGTCATCTTCTACGGACAATATTTTCCCAAGAATTGGTGCAGCTGATCTCCTGAACTCCCTCATTGCTTGGCTGGGATAAGCTAATTCCTGAATAGTCATAATTAGGGTGAAAGTATTTGGGTACCTCTCTAGAACTCCTCCCTTGCTAGACCTTAGAGAATGGAGGATGGACAATATAAGGTTTTTGACCTCTTCAAGTCTTATATACCAGTCGCCAATTATCCCTTCGAACTCATCTAATATTAGTATCAACTTGGGGCTTATGTGGTTCTTTAACACTAAATTCTCCACTAGGGATTCGAATAAGCGTGATAGTTTAAGGCTATCTTCAACTCCCATAACATCTCTTCTTATGGAATCGATTATTTGAAGGTTAACATTTCTCAGGTCGGTGGTGGATACCACATCTCCTACTCCAAACATATTTTTATATTTACCACTCAGTATAGTAACGATAGTGTAGAGTAACTCTAGATCTAACCTCACGGTTCCGCTTTTAATTATCGATGATAGGAGCGGATCACTAGGGTTTCTATTTACTTCGCTACTTATTACTTCATGCATTCTTCTGACATTAATGTATATCGCACTACACTCTTTTTCCCTTTCACAATAGTGTACTGTATAATATCCTATTCCATATGTTTTCCCTCTACCAAAAATTGCCTTGTAGATCGTTACTCCGGGTGAAAAGATTATGTTTCTCTTGAAGTCTACGGGTTCGACTAAAAGAAGGAGATCTTCTTCAGCTGGTGACCTTATCTCTTTGGGTAGCTCTTCAGTATATTCCCTTAAGATACTTATTATGTCCCCAGAACTAGACGCTTGCATGTTTATTGTTATGAAGCAATACCTATATAAACTTAACTATCAATAGCTGTAGCTAGCTTAACGTTAATATTTAGAAATATTTTTCCTAAACAATAAATTTATTGAAATAATCTGATCTTCACTAATGAAAAAACCTAGCGTAAGCTACAATAAGGGTACGCTAAAACATCTGTTTAAAAAGAAAGAAGAACAAAAATTAAATTAGGGTTCTACACAATGGACACTTGTAATTTCTCTCATAACTTTCTAGGTACAATTTAGGATCCTTTTGAATATCTCGGAAGTATATCCTTTGGTGGTTGTAAAATAACCCCGACCCTCCTTTCCTCAGCTTAGCCTCAGCCTCTACGAACTTTTGGAAGAA
>JAPYVG010000117.1 GCA_028277025.1 Sulfolobaceae archaeon | reverse complement strand
TACTGTGTACAGCAGTTGTGGGAATCTTAGGGAGGTAATACGGGGAAGTCGGTGTTGTGAGAAGTTTTTATTTTTCGACGTCTTCCTGCTGAAAAGATGCGGAAAGGGACCGATCGAGTTGGCTAGGGAGAGGCCGGTCAAGGCGGTCAACAGGCTGGGCGTGGTCAGGAGGAACGGGAGGAGCAGAAAGGTCGGGTTGGCGCTAGTCCTCATGGTCCTGGTAGGTGGGAGGGCCAGCGTGAGGAACGCGGCCGAGACGTTCGGGTTGGACTACGCAAACCTGCTGGAGGCGTTGGGAGAACTCGACGGCGCGTGGAGGTCCTGTCAGACTTTGAAGGGTCAGGTCGTCATCGTGGACGACACCGTGGACCACGACGCTCCGGGTAGACGTGAGCCCCCGAGAACTACTGGACCTACTGCCACACCCACGGGAGGTTCGAGAGGGCCAAGCTCCTCATGGTAGCCGTAGTGGACCTCTCCACGGGCAGGATATTCATGGTTTCCCCTACTTCGTGAGGAAGATGTTGAATATGGGGATGGTCACCGAGTTCAAGACCAAGATCGACTTGGCCAGATGTTGGACGTGCTCAAGGGGCGCTTCCGGTAGCCAGGGTCGTCTTCGACTCCAGTACTGTCCGAGAAGCTCGTGACGGACAACGTGGTGTCTGAGCTCAAGACCAACCGAGCTCAGGGTCGAGTCGGTCCAGGGGACCCTCGAGGAGGTGGAGGGATACCTCCGAGTGGGAGACCCCCTGGAGTCTACTACGCCGACCTGACCCTGGGAGGCCGAGCGGTTACGGTGAAGTTGCTAGTCCGGGAACGTAAACGTGACTCTGGGACACACGCCAGGTACCTCTACACTACCGACCTCTCGCTCAGCGGGGAGGAGGCCTGTCGGGTGGGAGATCGAGGAGCTCCACAGGGACGTCAAGGCCCTGGGGCTCCTCGTTCTGGAGGAGGGAGAGGCTCCAGGGTTACCTCACGATCTTCACCATCAACAACGTCGTCAGGGAGCTGGTGGGGGAGCTGAACCTGAGGAGCGTAGAGGCGTTCCTCAGGTTCGTTGAACGTCATTTAGGCGGACCGCCGGGGCTGATGAAAATCTTTAAGTTACGTTAAAGTCCCATAACTGCTGTTTAAGTGAAAGAGAACATAAGATGTGGGTAACGTATTGTGTTTTCCTTTATTATCATTGGGCTTTATAATATCTGGTAATACTATCTAAACTCTAGATATATTTTTAAATCTTACTTACTAGAATAAAAGATATGTTAACCGAAATAGAGAATTACATTACGCCTATGTCAAAGTTACTTTATATTATCTATAATAAGGACCCTGATAATATTCAGAGGTTGAAGGAACTGTCTGGATACACCACACAGACAGTGTATAATAACATAAGAGTGATGAAAGAGCTGGGATTAGCCGATATAATAGTAGTAAATAAGGTTAGAAGAAAAGTAGTATTGACTGAAAAAGGTAAGAAAATAGCTAGACTTGTAGAGTATTTAATTGAGAATTTGAACAGTGAATTGAAATGAGTGACTATGCCACTATATTACAAGAAAATAAAATCAATGTGTTATTCAGAAATAACGCCAAACATTATGTACCAGAATTCATAACTGCATTAAAACCATATGAGGGAAGAGACATAAACCTTCAAGTACTAGTAGTTAATGGGGACAATGAAGTATGCGATTTGGTAAAATTACTTTTCTATGAAATATATGGCAAAAATGATACTAAACACCACTGGCCTTATACAAATACGATAGGAGGGATTTCGAGAGTTTTTGATATAAGATATAATTTCGATCCTAGTACGATAAGTCGTATTAACATATATAGTGAAAATGACTTCATAAACAGTATCAATAATCAACTAGATACGAATCGCTTTAATGTAGCAGTAATTATCGCAGATAGGAAACTTACAAATGAAATTCATGACAAAATAAAAGCTGCACTGATAGGTAACAGGTTACGAACACAATTTGTTACATTTACTACGTTAAAAAGGCTAAAAAATAGAGAATATAAAGCTACAATCCCATTAACAATTGCAGTACAATTAATTGCAAAGGCAGGAGGTACCCCATGGATAGTAGATTCCAGCATTTATAATGATTTAAGTAAAAACGTCAGTAGTAATGGGATGTTAATGGGGATAGCTTTTGCTAGGCCACGAAAGGATAAAATAACCTATAGTGTAGGATACTTTACTACCCTTAATAATTACTACCAAAGATTCGACGTGCAGCCTATTGATAAAAGTATACCTATTAATGATAATACCGAGGGGCTTTATGTACCAAAGGAGGCTATGATGAGAACGTTAGACTCTGGTATAAGGTGGTACAAAAACATTATGAGGACCACTCCGCCACTCTTGATTATTTTTAAGACTTCACCTATGCATAAAGATGAAAAAGAGGTCATAGAAACCGTCGTGGAAAAGGATACTAAATGGGTCTTTATTCATGCACAATATAATACGCCCGTAAGGCTATTTGGTGATAAATCATCTGATTATTATGTTAATAGGGGAACGATAATCATTAAGAAAAGAAATAGATGGAATCCTAATAATGGAGACTATTTGCATAGTGAAATAATAATAACTGCTACAGGGAAATATATGAAACCCAGTACTAGCAACGCCTCTAAATTGGAAGAAAAACATATAATATTGGGTACGCCAAGACCTATAACTCTTAGCGTATATTCATCATTTGACGTGAATCCGATAGGTATAGCTGAACTTGCTTTATCCCAGATTAAGGCTGACTGGGAACATCCAGATATAAGGAGCAGGAGAATTGCAGTACTAAAATATGCAAATAGAATGGCTAAGCTTGTCCACTACATAAATAGCTTAGGATCTATTCCATCAATTGATGTGAGGGATGTACTTTAAGAAGGAATAGGTGGCTTTTCATTAAATTTAGTTCTCCTTGTATTTACCGTATAATCTCTGGATAACTTTACATTTATATAGTCAGGGTTTCCGAAAATTTCTTCTGTAACTTCCTTTATAAAATCATACCTGGTCTTAGGTTCTACTACACCTTTTTTATTAATTTCTCTCTTTAATTTCCTAGTTAATCTATTATTCTCGCTATTTATTTTTATTTTTCTATCTATATAAAGCTCGGCTTTATTATCGAATACTTTTACAGTGAATTTTGCTCCGACACAGATTTCATAATTGTCTATGTTATATCTTTCTATGCACACGTATATGCCGTTTCTACTCTCGTCTATTGTCCATCTCTCGCTTCCTTTCTTATCTCTATTAATATCTTCTAGCTTTTGGTATATTATGTATCGTAACGCGTTCATAAAAATTTGTGAAAAATAGTCCTTATTGTCTTCTGGTATTATTTTCTTACAATTCTTTTTAATATCACTAAAGTTTATATTATGATTTTTTAAAACTTCAGCTATTCTATCCTTTAGTAAATCATCCTTGTCAATTACTGTAGTAAAGAATATCTTTTTCTCTCTAACTACTCCGAAAATACCATATTTAGATAATTCCTTTACTGCACCATACGCATTTTTTTCATTATCTATTTCAATACAATTCAATACTAAATCTGGCAATTCTTGTTCTGTTCTGAACATATTAGATTCCAAAACCATGTTCTAATTCACCTTTTTTACACGCATCCAGTCTGATAATCTTTTAACAATTTCTATAATTATTGATATTAGGCCTAACACATACGAAATTATTAAAACTGCTATTGCTACTATAGAATGAAGTAAGGTCTGAAAGTAGGAAGGAGACACAATAGGTATTACAAATCCCCAAATAATCAAAAATGTAATTGAAATTAATGAAAACACTAATATAATATTAGCTTTACGATGAGCTTTCTTTATCTCTTCGTCTTGCTCTAATATCTTTTTCATTTCCTCCTCATTAGATAAACCTATTACATAAACTACTTTGTCCAGGTTAAGAAGTTTCATTAATATTAACAATAAGAAAAGCCTTTCTTTAGGAACAAAAAATTCGCTACTATGGTATTCTCCTCCATATGGTTCATAATTTTTCATGTATTCATTTACGTCCTTCTCCATAATTTCTCTAATGATCTGCGTCCACAGCTGGTTAAGTCGTAACCTTGAGCTTTCTCCATATATATAATAAGCTAATAGGCTTTCTACAAGATCATTCCTATTAAATTGCTTTTGTTCAGGGTTTATATCTTCATTATTAATTTTCTTATACATGAAATAATATATTTTACATGCGTCATCTGGGCATGTCTCGTTAAACATAGCAAAAGTGAAACCTAAAAATTCCGGGATTTTATTAACTCCAACGATTCTGTAAAAATTAACACTTTTCAATATACTGTGTAGCTTGTCTTCTAAGTCATCTACATTAGAGCCTATCATTTTAAGTACATATAGATATACTGAAGCAGCAAATCCTAGCTCCCAATTAGATTTCATAGACTCTGACAATTGATAAATGAGGCTTTCTAGTCTTTTCCTAATTTCCGATTTTATTTCTTCTCTTTTTTCACTGTTTATGGACAATTCTCCTGAAATGAGGTGGAATAAAGCACCCCAGGCTAAGACTACTTCATCCTGAAGATCAGGAGAATTAATATATTTATTGAATAACTCTAGTCCAATTAACCTTAGTTTTTCGTAATATTCTCCACTACTTACGAAAGTAAGTCTTACATCATGGCTTTCTTCTCTTTTTTTAATCCTCCATCTTCGAGTAATACTAAAAAGCATAAGATTTACTTATGAATATTCTCTGTTATACCAGGTTATATTTTTTAGTTAGAATCACATCTTGGGCCCAGGGTGCTTTCCTATTTATGTAAGGGAAATACTTATCTTCTTGTAGCTAAAGTTAAAAGTTAAATGGAAATATAATTAATGAAGACAGAAAATGGAGACTTTGAGTAATGATGGGGCGATTCAGGGCTCCTTTGCAAATTGTAATATCTCTGTTGATTTGGACTTATTCAATGGAGGAATTATTGAATATATTTGGCCGTTTCACGAAGAAATAAGGAAC
>JAPYVG010000116.1 GCA_028277025.1 Sulfolobaceae archaeon | reverse complement strand
GTTCCGTTAAACATAGCTGTAGGAGATAAGGAAGGATATATCGTCGTCTCTAATGTGGAAACCAAGCAAGCGCCGGTGACACTGTTCAAAGAGTCTGAAGGAAATGGAATAAAGGTTAAAATGGAAACATTAAATAACTTTATAAAGATGTATAATTTAGAAACTGATGTACTAAAAATGGATTGCGAAGGATGTGAATACAACTTAATTTTAAACGATTATGAGGCGGTATCTAAGTTTGATCAATTAGCGTTTGAATACCATGCGTATAATACCGGGATATCTATCTATAAGTTAGTACAATCGCTTGAGAAAGAATACAACTGTAAATTAGTAGATGAACACATATATAGGAAAAATGATCCAAACTGGGATAAAAGTAAGATAGGTATGCTTTATTGTGTAAAGAGAAAATAGTCCCATTTTATTTATCATATTGTCCCACCATTGCATGATCGATAATGATGCTGTAGTTTTATTATTCGCTCAGCCAATATGCTAATGTGTTATCAATTGTTATTCCTACTTCCAACGCTGAGGATACAATTGGCGAGTTATTAGAAAGCATTAAAGCTCAAGACTTCCACGACGATTATGAAGTAATCATAATAGACAATGGTTCTAAAGATAAGACTGAAGAGATAGTAAGAAAATATACTAATATTTTACCAATAAAGTACTTTAAGTATGAGGAAAGACTAGGTGTCGCCAACAGTAAAAACGCTGGAACTAATAAAGCAAGCAGAGAATTTATTCTCTTTTTAGATCACGATATAATATTACCTCCAGGCACATTATTCCGATTGTCCACTATATTAAATAAAGAGAATTATAACACTGTTTTTCAGCTAAAATTGGTTTACCCTAACGGTTTAATAGATAGTTGTGGGGGGCTTATTGATGAACTAGGCTATCCAAGAGAGCTTAGGAAAGGAGAGCCGGCAGAAAATCAATGTGTAGACGTCACCGACATTCTTTACGCTAAAGGCTCTGCTATGCTAGTCAGTAAAAAGCTTCTTGACGAGCTTAAAGGTTTTGATCCAAATTACTTTTACGAGTACGACGACACTGATATATGCTTTAGAGCTATCAAAAGAGGATATAAAGTAAAGTTCTTGCCTATCAGCGCAATTCATCATGAGCACGGTTCGTTACCTAAGGATTTGAGAAGTAGGGAAATAAGGCTAACGTATTTTCTTGAGAGTAGAAGGCTTTATTTCCTACTAAAAAACTTCAGTAGGGGATATTTGATTAGGAAAATGCCTAAAGTCCTCTTCTACTTCTTCG
Organism: Sulfolobaceae archaeon; assembly: GCA_028277025.1. The sequence goes on along the minus strand of JAPYVG010000116.1, from coordinate 3,795 downwards.
GTTCAATGCTCATGGACTTAGTTAAGAGGAGGAAGACTTACTTGTTTAAAGCCAGGGTTAAGGCATTACTTTGGGTTATATCCAAATTACCAGAAATTTACAGAAAGAGGAAGAATGAAATTTTCATTAACGAGGAAGAATTAATCAGAAGGGGTTTAATAGTGAAACACAAATCAAGAATATAAAACACTAATTTCATATAGATAAGATTGTTTCTTATCTAAACGCTTTAAGTTTTATTCATTTAATTTTATCACACCATAACAACCCTTGTTCTTCCTTAGAGACCCTAGGTGCTAATGAAGTTAATTCACAGTGGAAGTTTTTAGATAATTTATCTACTAATTTTGTATATTTAATACCGATATATTTTGCATGATGTTCAACGATTAATTTATCAAACATCCTAACGTGCTCATAATCGTTTAATATTACATCAAACTCACAACCCTCGCAGTCCATTTTGAGAAGATATGGCTCATCAATTTGTTTCATGACCTCTGATAAGGTTACTATAGGAACCTCACATTCACCATTAGATTTTAATGTAGAAAAACCGCTTGAGGTAAACGTTGACGTATTACAAGGCACTTTAACCTTTCCACTCTTAGAGCCTAGTGCAGCGTTTATTAAAAATATTTTACTCTCTAAGTGGTTAAGCTTTACGTTCTCAATAGCTTGAGCGTAAACGTTTGGTAGAGGCTCAACGCCTACAACTTTCCTAGCTCCTTTCAATGCGAAATAAATTGAGGAATCACCGACATTTGCACCTATGTCAACAACGTCTTTATCGTAGACGTCTACATTATCATATACATGTCCGTCAAATACCTCGAAAACAGAACCGCTAACATATTTGAAAAAGACGCCTTCTTTCTCTATAATGCCATCCTTATACTTCCATCCCCGTTTTGAGGTCTCATATAAAAATCTAAATCTTTCTTTGCAAATATGATCATCAACTTGAAAATCTTGAATTTTAGTTTTTATTATAAGCTTATCTCCTTCATTCATTAGCCCCTGTATTTCCTTATCATAAAACATGTTAACAATGTCAGAATAAAACCACCTACTAACGATGAATTCTTTTCCGCTTACTTTAATCTTGATTTTCTCCTTTCCTTTCTTATATTCTAACGCTGATGATAACCAGTTATCTATAATTTCTCTGCTCTTTAGAAACACCTTGACTTTCCTAGTTAAATACACAACCTTTATTCCTTTTCCCGTTATTAAAACATTGCTGTTACATTGCTGTTACAAGTTACCGGAACTTCCCTCGTCTGGTAAGCCTTGATTGATATTCCTTTAAACCGTCTTTAACTCCTTTCAATACTTCCAAAGCGTTATTGGGCGAATATAATATAAGGATAATCGATGAGACTAAAACGTACCATATAGCTTTAGGCTTTGAATACCACTTGAAAGAAAAATAAGTATTAGCCTTGGACTTACCGAAAATCCGTCTTGATAAAGATACTTCTCTATTTCCTCCTTCCTCAATAGGTATGTGGTAAACGTAAAAATACGGGTTAAAGACTAGTTTATATCCAGCCTTTTTAACTCCCTGCTGAAAGTCGCTCTCCTCTCTAAACCCGTGAGTACTGTCGTAGAACTCATCGTACCTAACGTCTCTCACGGCCTCGCCTTTTATCATGAAGAAGGCTGGGACGAACTCAGCAAGCCTGGGGCCGTGCTTGACGTCCAAGAAAATGTAACCTAAAGCTTTACTTAACGAGTCCGCGATAGGAAGGTTTAGGAAGAAGTCAGGGTCTTCTGTCCTATTGCCCAGATTAATTACTCTGCCCCCCACTGCCCCAATTGACCCATTAAGGAGAATTCTTAAGCTCCCCTTCACGTCGCTTTCTGTTGGAATATAGTGGTCGTCGTCCGCGCATATCATAAACCTACAGTCGTTTTGTAAAGCCATCTCCAACACGCGGTTTTTAGCTTTAGCGGACCCGCTCCTCTTGTCGCTTATCTCGTACACAACGCTTTTACCTTTAATTTCCTCTAAAGCCTCCTTATATCCTTCGTATTCTTCCCTCTTCGACGAGTCGGCCTTAATAATTAAGGTGTCGATTTCCTCTCTATCTAACCAGCCCTTCAGCGTCTTTTTGAATAATTCCGATCTGTTATACGAAGCTATTAGAACTGCCAGCTTACACATCTCTCTTCAAGCCTTCTATCTTCTCGTTTAGCCTGTACTCCATTCTCTTTAAGTAAAGGGCCAGCACGGATAGGAGGAGGGATATAAGCCCTACGTTAAACAAGCTGAAGCCTATAAACGCTAGGACAAAGTGGAAAACGCGATAAGCCAAGTAGTCTAAAGCTACGTAAGACAGTATGGCGATCCCGGGCAGTAATAAAACTGACCCTACTACGAATATGAGGAACACCGGGTTATACTTAGCTGCGAGCAGAATCGTATCGAAGAGTATTTTAAAACCGTGTACTTTCTTCAATTTGCTCTCTCCTTTTCTAGCCCTATAATCACCGATTACTTCTCCTATCCTCTTTGAATGGGAAGCCAAGTAAGCGCTTATAGCGACTTCGATGGAGAAGCCTTTAGCCTCGAAGTTAACTCCTTTAACTTCATTGGTCCTCAAGACGTAAAAACCGGAAAGAACGTCCTTCAATCTGGTCCCGAAGAGTAGGTTGAACGTTTTAGTTATGACCCAGTTACCGAAGCGGTTGAGTAAAGGTATGTTCTTCCTATTCCCTCTGACGACGATTACCTCATCGTAATCCTCCATAATTTTTAACGCCTTGATCACGTCGGCAGGATTATATGTGTAGTCTCCGTCGATTACTGCCACGTAAGGCGTGTCTACGTGTTTCAATCCGGTCATTATAGCCAAAGCCTTTCCCTTCCCCTGTTGGTAGACCACTTTAGCTCCTTTCTCCTTCGCTATTTCCGGAGTACCGTCGGTCGAGTTTCCGTCTACTACTATTATTTTGTTGAATCCTAAGGACTTTATTTCGTCAATCACCGGTCCAATTCCGTCCCTCTCGTTAAGCGTGGGTATTAAGAACGTCACTACTTCTTCTAAACCCATTCCGTTGTCGACCTTTGAAAGAAATTTATAAGCCTTTTTTCTTGAGGCTTAAAAGACTCCAGAGTTGTACAAACGTTAACGAAAGCGTTACAAAAGGCTGATTATCCATTCCCAGATTGGAGAGTCAGTTATTAAAATGCGGTACGATAATAGCGTTGGTTTTGCTAGGACGCGTGAGTTGAGACAAATCATGGTATTTATCTCTTTAAATATTCTAATACAGTTAGTTTTTAATACTATAAAACGTTTTAGTATGAAGACCGTGATAAGCTTAAGGAGTGAGGCGGTTCGTGAGGGATATGCAAAAGTTTTACTTCATATGGAGTGGCTTTTATGCTAATCAATGATCAATTATGGAGTAACTCCTTAACTTAAACAAAAGGCGTGCTAACGGAACTGAGCTGTGAGTGGTTATTTTTGTATTAGGTATCCTTGTACGTATATGGCTTTGAAGCCGCCGAGCGCGAATCTCTTGATCGCGTCTTGTGGCGTTTCTACCAGTGGTTAATATTGTATACCAATGTAGTAATTGGTAAAACCTCCAGTCACTTATACCCCGTTAAATATATTTCTGTCCTTAACTAGGTAATTTATGATGGAAGAGTTAGTAAAAAAGCTGAAGAGATGGGGATTGATGTTGAGGATTTAATAATTACAGCGATGTCGAGGAAAGACCCTCAAGAGGGAATAAAGCTTAGACTCACCCTAGCTAGGAAATATATGGCCGAGGCCGAGG
>JAPYVG010000002.1 GCA_028277025.1 Sulfolobaceae archaeon | reverse complement strand
AAATATCAGCGTATAATACGACTGTTTTCGTTGAAGTACCACCTAATGAAACAGCAATAGCTTCGTAAAAGTTTTATTTAAGATATACCCTTTCCTTATCATGCTTTCTCACTATTTCTCTCAATTAATGAAGGATCAAGGTTATTATTCCATTCACATAGGTCGTGAAAAACTTGATTTGCAAACATTAGCAGTTAAGATGCTTGTTAAGGGTTACGGTATAATGGATGAAAAAGGGAAGGTAATACTGTACTGGAAGTTGAAGGGATAAGACTCCTTAAGGGTAGAGGAAGTGAAAAGAGTGATTGCATTTTCAGGAAAGGACACAAAGTATCATGATAGAGTTAATAATTTGTGAAGAGAACGGTGTAATGGAGGGTAAGATAAAAGTAGTAACTGTAGCTAATATTGACGGCATTTGGATCCCTGTACATCTTTCAAAAATTCAATAAGAAGAAAAGCTTAATAGTTGAAAAGATAAGTACTGAATAAGGGATGAGGGGGGTCAGGTCAGAGCAACGGTCTCCTATCATAGGTCAACTCGTGTTGCGTCAATCATCCCCTCATCCCCCGATTTCTACTGCTGTAAAAACATATTTTAAAACCTTACTGTTTTTATTTTTACGCAATTATTATCTCTTCAGAAATGATAGTTGAAATAATGATAATAGTTGTAATGATAAATATGTAGTTGTGTTGCTGCAAACAACATTAGTATTCCGAGGAGAATTGCTAAACCGTTTACTGCCGGGTTGTCGTAAGAGAAGTGGGCTAGGGCTACCCTCCTCCACTTACCGTTTCTCTTTACATATATTCCCCTCTCAGTAAAGGCATCTAGTAACATGTGTGATGGGCCGTTAAGTAAGGCTATTAACGAAATTATTATCCCCCCGTGTAGTGGTATTAGGATTAGTGAGGGTACCCAACCCCACAAAACACTCCTCGGCAAGGTGTGAGTGAGGGGAGTCCTAACCGGTATCAACCCCCTCCTGGTTTGGATTTCCTTATGCCCCAACCTATCAATCAATGAATTGCCTAACACCGCGACTACTGAGGAGAGGAAAAAGGCGGTATAAAAGTTGAGGAAAAATGATGATAAGAGTGCAAGTAAGCCAGTAGAGAAAACGTAATGAGTTACAAGCTTCATTACTTTAACTAATAAGAGGAAATAAAAATAGTTACTGTTTTGTGTTAGTATTGTATGTTTGGGAGATATACTTCATATGATACCTTCCTATGTGTTTCAGAACGGCTATAACTACGCCTAACCCTACCCTTACATCTTGGTCTTTTAATAATCCTAGTAAATCCCACCAGTGTTTAATTTCCTCAATTTTTCCTTCTTTTAACGCCTCACCAGTCTCGTTTACTAGTAACGTATAGTACTTAAAGTTAGTGAGATCTAACTTTGACAAATCATTCATTATTTCACCCCAATGTGCTAATACGTTTAACGTAAAATCATTTACTAATCCACTCATTATTTTACCTATTGTTTCCTCATCATCTAATAGTCCCTTTATAGTATCAATAATCCCCAGCTTCTTAAGTTTAGAATAAATTTCAAGAATCTCCGTAATATTACTCACAGTCTCTTCATTACTTATAGTTTCAGCTAACTTTATTAAATTGGGTAAATGATTTAGAAGGTTTAACGTTGAATCGCTAACAACTGTTGATAAAACCTTACCTAATGTCTCCTCATCGGTGAGCATTCCCTTTATAGGGTCGAGTATCCCTACCTTGTTTAAAAGTCCTACTAGTTCTAATATACTGTTTAAGTTCTCTATAGTCTCGTCGTTGGAAAAAACATCTGCCAACTTAACTAAATTATTAAATTTTGAAAAAAGGGAAAGGGTCTGGTCATTTATAACGCTATTCAATATTTTCCCTACTATTTCTTCGTCCTCAATTAATCCCTTTAACGCTGATAATAATCCGTACTTGTTTTCAGCCGCGGATAGTACATCAACTACTTGAACTAAAGCTGAAAGCCTATCTTCTGAAAGTAACTTGTCTAACTGCACCTCGATTGACATATTTCACCAGCTCGCCAAGAACTTCTCTAACGCCATGTCTCCTTTAGTCCACATGAAGTATTTAGTGAACAACTCCTTCTTTAAGTGGTTAGCTTGTGATGGGATTGCTTCAGATATTTGCCCTCCATACCACGTGTCATCTTTTACAGCTATTGCGAAGTTCTCATACGGGTTATCTGCTACACAAATAATAGTGGGATAGTATTTATCGATTTTTACGTTAAAGCCAAGCCTACTAGCTAAGTGTTGGGCCGCAATCCTGCCAGTCTGTACTGCTAAATAACCGAGTTTAGGAACTGTTAATGAGTTAGCGTCTCCGACAGCATAAACGTTATCATACTTAATTGAAACCATGTTGAGGTCTGTGGGTATGAAGCCACCATCATCAACTAAGTCTGGAGTAGAGTTCTTTAATGCGGGGTTTCCGGTGTAGGGCGGAATTAATATTGTTAAGTCTGAGGGTATTGTCTTCCCGTCTTCACTAACTATCTCGTGCTCCCTAATCTCCTTTATCTTGAAGTTATGGACTAGTTCTATGCCCATTGATTTATAAATTTCAGCTACAGCCTTTCTGGAAGCCGGTGATAAGTCTGATAAGTACTCGCCCGGTGAGAACACGGTGATTTTGGTCTTGTTCCACACCCCTCTCTTCTTAAGATAGCCGGAGAGCATTAAAGACATTTCAAACACTGGCCCTTCACAAGCTGCATCTGCATTTGGTACAAAGTTCTTAGGCACATTTGGAGGCGGATTCTTACCTTGATAGAAGAAACCGGATCCTATTGCTATGTTACCTCCTTGGAATGTCATTAGCCTCTCCCTTAACTTTACAGCATATTCGGGCTCACAGACACTATAGCCGTATTTATCCCATCCCTTTACGAGCTCAGTAGCTAGGTGGGCACCTATGGCTACGATAACGTAATCATACTCTTCTTCAACTTCAGAGCCAGTAGGAGTCCTATAAATCACTTTGTTATTCCTAGCATCTATCTTTAATACTTCGCCTTCTTGGAACTGAATACCCTTCTCTGGTAAAGCTTGTGCTAAGTCTATCTTTAATTGGTCAACATCCATATAATTTACTGCAACGTGAGGTAAAGCTGGTCTGAAATAAGAGAACCTACTCTTGTTTATTACTTTTATTGTAGCCGCTTTTCCTACTAATCTTTTTAACGTATATGCCGCAGTTAATCCACCAAACCTAGCTCCTAATACGAGTACTTTTGGCATGGGTTTATTATACTTTTCATAAGTTAAAAATCTTTGTAATAATCTTTTTTTATTTAAATGCTTATTAACTAAACAATTTCCTCAGCCCTTATCGGTAACCTAGTTAACCTCTTTCCCACAGCCCTTTCAACAGCCCTAATTATTGCCGGAGGAGCACCTATAGTAGCTCCTTCTCCAATACCCTTAGCTGGTAACGGTGCTTCTGACTTACCCTCCTCGGAGTAATACCATTTAATATTGAAACTTTCCACACTACTGGGTATTAGATACTCAGCAAATGAGGAAGTGATTAGGTTCCCGCTCTTATCATAAACTATTTCCTCTAACAATGACTCACCAAAACCCTGGATTACACCACCGTGGACTTGCCCTTCAGCCAACATTGGGTTTACTACTAATCCTATGTCGTCTATAGCAACGTAATCTAGCACTTTTACCCTCCCGGTCTCGTCAACTTCTACCATCGCTATGTGAGAACCATAGGGGAAAGTGTAATTGTTTAAACCGAAAGTACCCGTAGCCTCTAAGGTGGGCTCTGCCTTATACCTCCATACACCTCCTAAGTTAGCTGTAGCTTTCCTAGCAATCTCTGCCAAACTCATCTCTTTACCAGTCTTAGGATTAACAACTTTTCCGCCTTTATATTGTAACTCCTCAACATCACTCTTCATAAATGCTGCGGCCAATTTAATTACATTCTCCTTTAACCTCCTCGCGGCTAGTAAAGCTGCATTACCCGCTAAAGTTAAACTCCTACTACCGTAAGTCCCGAAAGCGTTAGAAATCTTATCTGTATCACCCCATACTACATTTACTTTTTCTATATCAATTTCTAACTCGTCAGCCACGATCTGTGCAATACCGGTAGCAGTACCTTGACCGTGAGGTGCCGCACCTATTATAACTTCCACACTACCATCAGCTAATAACCTTACAGAAGCGCTCTCCCAAGGGCCGAAGTTGTTTTGTTCTATGTAAAATGAGAGACCAACGCCCACTCTCCTACCTTGTCTTCTTAAATCTTCAGCTATTTTCTCCATTTCCCTATAATAACTCTCAGCCTTGTTGAGAAGGTTTAAGTAATTCCCACTATCGTATGTTAATCCGAAGGGGTTCTTATAGGGTGTTTGAGTAATAACGTTCTTCTTCCTTATTTCTATTGGATCCATCTTCAATTCGTCAGCCAAAATATCCATCATTCTCTCATAAACGAATGCAGCCTCAGGTCTGCCCGCACCCCTATATTGGTCTAAAGGAGTCTTATTCGTTAAAACCCCCTTAATGTTAACTAATGCGTTCTTTATATCGTAGGGACCGGTTATTAAAGTCCCAGCTATATCTGCTAGATACGTGCCGTGCCACGCAGCACCTAAGTCAATTATTATATCGTCTATCACAACATTTACCTTACCGTCCTTCGAAGCACCTAATTTAACATTATGTATTTGCCCCCTCGCATGGTATGTTGACTGCATATCTTCCCTCCTGGTAAGTACAAGCTTAACCGGCCTCCTGGTGATTAGAGATGAATATACCGCAATATAATCTTCCGGGTAGGGGAAAAGCTTAGAACCGAAGGCACCACCCACATCAGCCTGAACAACCCTTATGTCTTTTACATTATCTGAAAAAGCTGAGAGGAGGTAAGACCTCATATAGTGCGGTGATTGGGTAGAAGCATAAACCGTAATCCTATCCATCTGGTAATCAACTACTAACCCTCTTGGCTCCATTGCCGATGGGTAAACCCTTGAGATCTCTATTTTCTCCTCAATTTTAACCTCACTTTGTTCGTAAACTTGTTCTGGGCTACCTCCCTTGTAAGTTCTCGTATATGCTATATTACTCCTCCCTTCAACCGCCTTTATTTCGTCCTTTAACGCCTCTTCTGGGTCTACCACGGCCGGTAAATCCTCATAATCATAAGATATGTATTCTAAAGCATCATATGCCGTATATATATCGTTAGCAATGACAGCGGCTATTGGTTGTCCAACATAAAGTATCTCATCACTAGCCATAGGGAAGTTCTTAGGCCTATTTTCCACTTTTAAGTTTAAACCAGTTATGACTTTTACAACACCATTAACCTTCAAAACGTCTTCCACATTAACTTTCTTAAGCCTTGCATGTGGTACGGTACTTCTTAAGATCGCCACATAAAGCATGCCGGGTAGTTCAATATCGTCTACATATCTTCCGGTTCCGGTTATTAGCTTTAAGTCTTCCTTCCTTTTTATCCTTTTACCCACGTACACAATCACAAATTTAATCAATTTTTATTTAAACCTTTGGCTTTTACTTGGCTAAGTAAATTTATATCGTAATAATTAATCATTATATTTCCTCAGCAAAGTAAAAACTTTATTAGGTAGTTCCCTCTTATTAAGAAACGATGGTGGAGAAAACTCACCTTTTCGTTAGGGAGTCCTCGGGGTTAATAAAACAAGTCTCCTTCTTAGACGTTATCATGCTTAACGTAGGTAATATGTCTGCCGGGTTGGCACTTTACAATACAATCACTCCTTACGTACAACCGGGAAGTAACCTAGTGGTAGCTACTTTAATAGCATTTCTTTTCGCATTACCACAAGCTTATATTTACACATTCTTCATTAGAAAGATACCGAGAACTGGAGGGGACTACATATGGATTTCGAGGATTTTAAACGGAGGCCTTGGAGTGGTAATGGCTTTGTCACTAATGATAGAATCTGTAGCTTATTTCGCTTTGACAGCGTTCTTCGCCTCAACAGCCATACAACAAGTACTTAGCGAAATAGGGAGTTTAAACAATATTAACTACTTATCATCAATAGGAAATACGCTTGCTTCACCTACACCCTCATTTATCCTGGCCTTCTCTGTGATGGCTATAATAGTTGGTATAAATATATTCAAGGCGAAATGGGGTTACTCCTTAATCTCCGTTCTAGGAATATTCTCGTTATTTACAACAATCCTAGCTATGGCGATATTACTCGTCAACGCTCCGGCCTTTTCAAGCAAAATACCCACAGTACTTAACGCAATAAATGCAACTAGTGCTACGTATTCCGGCCCATCATTTTCTTGGAACGCAACACTCTTTATGTTACCGTTCTTAGCACTTTACACATTTCCGTGGATGCAAGCCGGCCCGGCTATTGCAGCTGAAATAAAGGGAAAAGACGCATTAAAGTATAACGTGTTTATAAGCTTGATTTTAACCTTTATAATAGTTATTAGTGGTTACGGTATAATGTATTATATAGGTGGTTACAATTTTACTACTGCAGAGTTCATGAATAATGGGTTCTCCTATACTTTCTGGACAGTAGCTATAGGCTTATCTGGCAATATAATCCTAGAGTGGCTAATCGGGCTAGGCCTAATAGTGTGGGAATTCTTCATATTATCTTACGGAGTAGTAGTGTTTTCAAGGTACATATTCGCCATGGCCTTCGATAGAGTTTTACCGGAAATTTTCGCCTCAGTGAGTAAAAACGGGAGCCCAGTATATACACACCTACTGGATTTGGGGTTAGTGACTATGTTTCTGGGAGTAATCGTATTCCTAGGCTCTCAAAACGCTTTATCATTATACGGTGCTACAGTTTTAGGAGCCCTTTACTTCTTAGTAGTATCAGTTTCAACAATAATTTACTCAATTTATAACAAACGCTTTGATACCCTTATCGCCGGTGTTCTCTCCTCTGGGTATTTTGCATATTTAACTTATGTTTCTGCAACAAACCCGGATTTTGGTTTCATGACCAGTAACGGTACTCCTGACCTCATAACTCTGACGTTCGTATTAGGTACTTTAGTAGGTTCAGTAATTGTATATGTATCGGCGTATTTCTACAATAAGGCTAGGGGAATAGACTTGAACTTGATTTATAAAGAGATCCCACCCGAATGAGGAAAAAATATAATAAAAAGCTATCAAAATCTTTTTTAACAGTGTATGATATTGAAGTAAAAGGGCTAATAAAGGCCTATAGTAAGAAGAGAGTTTTAGACGGAATTAGTTTTACTGTCGTAAAGGGTTCTATCACGGGATTTATAGGGCCTAACGGTGCTGGGAAAACTACTACTATTAAAATCCTTTCCGGACTCTTAAGAAGAGACGGAGGAGAAGTTTACGTACTGGGTGAAGACCCGTGGGACAACCCCAGGCTAAAAGAGAGAGTATCAGTTATTTTCACGAAACTACCCTACCCAGTTAACGACACTGTGGAGGAATACTTAAACGACCTTAATTCCGTATTTAGAGGAGATGTTAGAAAACTAGTCAAGGACTTTAACCTAAAGGAGCACTTAAAGAAAAGAATAGGCCAACTCTCTTCCGGCCAAGCACAGAAGATACAATTAATTGCCTCATTACTTAAAAACCCAGAACTCATTATAGCTGACGAACCTACGGCAAACTTAGATCCCAAGGCTAGGATAGAGTTTTATGATCTGGTAAAGAGGTTAAATAAAGAGTTCAATGCTACTTTCTTCATCTCCTCACACATACTCACTGAACTGGAGAGGGTAATAGATCACGTTATATTTATTTCCAACGGTAGAGTGATCGCTGAAGGAGAACTCGGCAAAATTGAGGCTATGGCTGACAGTGATGAAATTGTAATACTCACTAATGATAAGGAGAGGGCTTTAGAAGTCCTCAAGGAGTTCAATCCTATAGCTGACGGACAATACATTAGGGTGAAAGGAAAAATGAGGGTTATATTAGACTTACTCGATGATAATGGGGTAGAGGTGCTGAGCGTAAGGAAGGTGAGCCTTGAGGATGTCTTCAAGAAGTTTACAAATATTTAAACTCCTTTTTAAGGAAAGGTATAAAGACCCTACATTACAACTCATAATACCAACGATTATCTCTGGCTACCTCTTCATACCTGCATTCCTAATTAGGGGTGACTTTTTAAGTTACGCACTGGTGGTAGGAAGCATACCGGTAATAAGCATACCAGAGAGCGTAACATTCTCTATAGCTTTAAGGAATATAATTTTCGTATTTGGAGACCATATGAACTCTGGAAGTATAGTCTCGTTTCTTATGTTACCAATTAAGAGGACTACATTCTTTTTATTTACTTATACTTGCGACGTCCTAATCCCTTACACGATTTGGATAATAACTTACTTGTGGTATTTTTATGAGTTCAACTACCTTAACTCTTTAGTGATAACTTTAGCCTTAATCTTTACCTCTGGTTATTTCTTTTCTACGTCAGTAGTCTTATTTTATACTATCATTCTAAGAAGTAGTGGTGCATCGACCTTAGCATCACTCTTCACTTTAGGATCAATATTCATAGTTGGCGGGTTTGGAAACTACGAGCTTATAACCTCCTCCCCTTCAGCATTAAGCTTTACAGCTTTCATGAACCCCTATCCTTTAGTCTTAGCTTACTCTATAAAACCCACTTACTTCTCGTCCCTCCTCAACTACGTAAATAGTGGTATAATAACTGACTTTGCATTAGCCCTTATCTTATTACTCATCTCATTTCTCAGGTTTAAGGTGATGGAGTTTTGATACGCATAGGACTTTTATTACTTTCAATTGGCTTAACCCTAATCTTTCTAAACAGTGTTAGTATCAACTCGTCTTCCTCAATGGTATTAAATTTCGTTAAACAGAACGTGACTGTCCCATCATTCGTGAATAGCGCAACTATTACCGTTGTCCAAAACAAGAGCAGTGTGAAGACAGTAGTGGAGGTGATTTACGCAAATAAAACTTACAACTTAACCCTCCCAGTGACGCTTTATATAAAGGGTGGTGAAAGTGTGTTTATTTTCGTAATTAATGAGACTAATAAGACGACTATGGTTAAACCTTTTCTTAACGTTACGGCGTTTATTAAAATCAGCAATGCCAGAGCCTTTGTGAAATCAAGTCAAGTAGAAATAGAAGGAATCTTACTTTCTATAGTAGGAGCACTACTTCAGATCTGGGATTTAGTACGAGGTCTAATAAAGAAGTAATTTTTAAACTAGCAAGATTTTTTTACAGTTAGATTTTTTAAGCTAAAAACAATAATCATTTTTAGGGTTTCCCTAATGATAAGCCTAAATGAAATATTAAATCCACCAACTGGTTTAAGCCTCACTGAAATACTCGTTTTTTCGTTAATATTGGGCATGTTACATGGTGCAACTCCAGATGAGCACACTTGGCCTATAACGTTCAGTTATGCCATAGGAAAGTACAGCACTGAGGGGGGAATGAAAGCAGGTTTCCTATTCTCCTTAGGGTTTACAATACAAAGAGCTTTCTTAACAACTCTCGGTTACGTTGGTTTAGCAGAAATTTATAAGGAGTATAACTTAGACGGGCCAGTTTACGTAGTAGTCGGATTTGTAATGGCTATTGCAGGCTCTTACATCCTCAAGGGGAAATATCTTCACTTACCTATAGATGCAATTTTAGGAAGTGAGACTCACGATAACCCAAAGGATGTACCGTTAAAGATGACCATAGTCCACGGTTTAATTGCTGGTTTCGGTTTCGGTGCTTATGCGACAATCATTACTTTCGTTCTGGCTCCACAATTACCTAGTGTAATCTATGCACCTTTACCGGGCTTAATGTTCGGAATCGGAACAATGATAATGCAAATAATTTTTGGTGCAATTTTCGGAAACTTGTTAAGGGCTAAGAAGATGAGTGAAGAGGAAATATCGTATATTGCTAGGAAGAGTGCGGGAAGAGTACTTTATTACGGTGGTTGGGTCTTCGTACTGGCCGGGATGTTAATCATAGCATTCCCCATCATAGACAATTTCAGTATAAGCACTGGTTTTCAGATACCCAATTTAGACGCAATAGATATTGGTTTTATCTTAGTCGTTAGCGTCGTGGGCATAATAGGGCTACTTAGCATTATCATGAGCTATAAAGAAGCTGAGTCTATGGATAAGAAACAGTTATATGTATCAAAGAAGGAAAAATGACTACTCGCTTATTTTCTTCTGATAACAGCCAATAACATTAACAACGGGCTTAAGACAAAAAGTAATGCAGAAACAACATTGATATAGTTTATTGAGATTATTGCCCTCTCTATTATGGGTTTATTCACAGTTATTACATAACCATTGGGAACGTTATAAGTTCCTTGCCATGATACTTGATAATAAAACGGTTCGTACGAATAAAGTCTTATTTCACTTCCATTAAATACCCAACTCGTATTACCATTTATTATTACCTTATACTGTATCTCATAAACTACTTTTACCGTAAGGGGTGAAGTTAATACCAAAGTGTTTGAAGGAGTTACTGAAAATACTCCCAGTCTACTATAATTGTCTATAGGGTAAGTAATATTAGTAAGGATTATTAACTTACTCCCGTTAAAGTACCAACCAGAGGATATATTCTCAACTAAAGCACCATTAATTATCGCGTCTATTGGCTTGTTAGATATAAAGGTTACATAATACTGTACTTTCCAAACTGGAGTGTAATTAAAGGGTGAAGTCACTTTAAATGTAATATTGTTAATTAACATTAGCCTCTCCTCGCTGGAAAGATATACGTATTGAATAGGGATATTAATTATCGTGCCCTCATCAAACCAACCAGTCGTTAGGTTGACCTTCTCTCCATCTATAATAGCGTAAATTGGCTCTGTTGAATTAATTACAATGTAAAACTGTTTATATAAGCTGACATTAATGAAGATAGGGCTATTAACTATTACCTGGCTAACGTTAGGGGCTAATGCCCACCTATCAAATTGCGTAATGTATTTATAGTAAACTGCTTCAAGCTTTAATGAGGTACCTTTATTATACCACCCAGAGGTTATATTCATTTGAGTACCATTTACATACCCTTGTAGAGGTGTGGAAATATTAACGTAATACTGATAAACCGCGACAACTATGACCGTTAAAGGACTAGTTATTACAATCTTAATAGGCGTGGAGTTTAGGTATTCCACTCTCTCGAACTTTGAAATATAATAATACTTATTCGGAATTGAAACTACTGTTCCGTTAAAATACCAGCCAGTAGTAAAGTTCCCTTTGCTCCCGTTAATATAAGCTGGGAAAGTATTTGAAGTTATAAAATACTGTATTCCCCAAATCGCTGTGTAATTAACTGGTGAATTGACAGTTATTTTAATTGGGTTAATTAGTGCCTCTCTTACCACGTTGCTGAGATAATCGTATTGTTCTGGAATAAGGATCACGGTACTCTCATTAAACCAGTTACTTGTTAATGTCTCATTTTGCCCGTTAACGTTTCCTAAAAGCTTGTACTCAGAACTTATTAAAACGTAAAACTGAGTAATCCATTTTGCAGTATAATTCGTTGAGTTACTTACTTCTATCGTGATAGGGTTTAGTAGCATCTCTCTCTCGAATTTGTTTACATAATAATACTGTAACGGAACTATAATTACAGAAGATTTATTGTACCAACCCGTAGTAAAACTCACATTCTTACCATCTATGAATGCGTGTAGTGGGTAAGTTGAATTAACGTTGATAAGAAATTGGGAAACTACGGTAACGTGGATCGTAATGTTCTGCGTTAGTATTATGTACGTAACATTAGGTATGTAAGCTATTCTTTCCGTTGAAGACAAGTAAGTATAATTAACTTCCAATTGAATGACCGTTCCGTAAGGGTAGTTACCAGAAGTGATTAGTTGGGGTTTTCCGTTTATTAAGCCCCAAATTGGCACGTTAATTATAAGCCTAACTAAGTTCGGTATTTTCACATAGTTAACTATAATGAAATAGTAACCATTTGATAAGTTAAAGTAAGTCTTAGTCTGTAGAGGTAATTGTCCCTTAAAAGTTTCGTTCTCCACAGAAATCTCTTCTTGTGGTACATATCTATAAGTCGAATAAATGAAAGCAGGTAGAGTTAGGTTAATCGCTTTCTGGGTTATAAAAGATACATAATACGGTAAACTGTAGTTAGACTGGTTTACATTAAAATTGTTATTAGCAGTAAAATTATACCCATTTACATAGTAAGTATAGTTAGAAAGAACAGTAACCATTGTCCAGCCTGGTATCCATGGTGTGAAATAATCCGTTAAGAATTGTGGATTTGGAGTTCCAACAGTCACACAAACCATACCATCATTTCCTATATTGGCTTGTAAATTCCCAGCAGTCTCCCCAGTGTCGAAACCGTAGTTATAAACTGTGGGGAAGGGCGAATAAATACCGGGTTCAACTTGATAATATATTGCTAAAAGGGAAGTAAGGGAATCGAAGTATCCCTCTTGTCCGCCATATTCACCTCCCCAAACTAATTCAGCATCGAAGTACCCGTTGTTACCTGTCTTTCCCGGCCCTACATAAATATAAGCTTGTTGCAAATTGGTTACAACAATACTAACCTCATCATAAATTGTCGTACCTCCATATACCATATAACCAATATAGATGGTTATAGTTGCTCCGCTATATGTGACGTCAACAAGCAAGATGTAACACATAGGTAGAGAGAACGTTGAAAAAGGCGTTGCATACTCATAGAACGTGACAATTTTTCCGTTAAGATTAGCCTCTTGCACGCTCCCAAAACCCGAAACAAGTTCTGGGCTCATGTTTGCGTACATTGACGTGAAGTTCCACACGTTGTCAATGAATCTCATCTGGTTATTTGAGAATTGAATTGCGTTCTGAACCCAATATTCTTGCTCCCCACTCGAGGTCTTTGCTACAACTACTACGTTTAATTGCAGTGAAGCACCGGAAGTTTGGATGGATTTTATTAAAGCATAACCTAATACTTCGTTAGTCTTAACTGATACAGGTGTACCGTATTGTGTCATTCCCAGTGAAGATACCCCTATAGGATAAGGGTCCGTTACCCCAGTGTTTGTGTAAACTTTAGGGACTAGAGCGTTATGAGGGCTCACTAAGCTTAGTTGTGCAAATAAAGACAACATAAGGAGTAATGGAAGTAGTAATCTCATAATACGAAACTGAGAATAATGTATTAAAAAGTTTGCTAAAATAATGAGAGTAATATTATAGACAGTATGAACAAAATTAGAATTGTGAGAAATACTAATAATACTAAGTTACTTGTTATGGGCTTCATATAAGTTAAAAAAATGTAAAAAATTGAAATTGGGTTCAATTTTTACCACTATTCTTCTATTTCTCTAGTCTCATTTAAGATTTCCTCTAATGCCTCCGTCTTAAAACCGCTGTATACTGCAGCAAAGTGGAATGCAAGGATTACTACAGCGGCAACTAATGTGTCAGTAGGGAAGGGAATCACCGGGTTTAACCCGAACCCTCCAAAATACGATAACACGTATATTGCAATAAGGAAACCTATTAACCACCAGCCTGCATTTATTTCCTTCTTCGCATTTTCATCCCTAACTAAAGACAATAAGGATACCACGTTCCCTATTAGCAACCCAGCGTAAATTAAGATATA
This sequence comes from Sulfolobaceae archaeon, assembly GCA_028277025.1. The sequence goes on along the minus strand of JAPYVG010000002.1, from coordinate 125,455 downwards.
AATTATGAACGCTATATTGTTCGCTTCAGTTAAACCACTAGTGTCCTCGAAGAAGAAGTATGAAGAGAGAATTGCAACTACAATATCAACAACTCCTATAGCAGCGCTGACTCCTTTACTAACTCCTAACCCCTTGGTAGCATAATAACTGAAGAACAGTGGTAATCCTATAATTATCCCGGTAAATACGTAAAAGAGCACTGCAAAACCAGACCAATATACTATTAGTCCAGCAGCTAAGGTCGCTATAGGTGCAATTACACTAGCTAAAGGTAGTCTGAAAGGCCTTTTTAGTTCCGGAGCGTGTTTTCTTAATACAGCTAACCCAATTCCGCCCATTATATACGTTAGTACTGTTGCAGATGAGATGAAAGAAACTAATGCATACCAAGAGGGGAACGGTAATAGGAATATAAAACCTACTATTAATGCCCCTATCAATGCAAATACTGGAACTCTGGTCTTACCGATCTTAAGGAAGATTTCGGGTAAATAACCATTTGATGCGAAGGCATAGAAAGTCCTACCGGAAGTGCCAGTATAAATCCAGCCAGTCCCAGAAGGTGATACTACAGCATCAATAGTTAAAATATAACCCCAGAAAGCAAAGACTGCCGCAGCTACTCCTATTAGTGGTGCTATATGCATTAATACTAAGAAAGGCCCACTTGAAATCGGGACTCCAGAGCTCGTTACTGCAGTTGGTAAGGCTGACCAATTACCCGGTGTTACTGGGACTAATTTATATGTGGTCACCATCTTACCAGACTCGTTAAGAGTTACACTCTCATTAAGGTATAATTTACTCCAGTCTATACCACCTATAAAGGCAACTTGGAGTAATGTATAAAGTGCTAGTGCTATACCTAATGATCCTAAAACTGCGAACGGTATATCTTTTTGTGGGTTTCTCCCCTCACCTCCATATTCTACAGCCTGCCTAAATCCTAAGTAGGAGAAGATGACGCCAGTAGTTGGAATTGCATATAAAACTGCGCTTAAACCTACAATTCCAGAGGATCCCCCAACTACATTGGACGCTGAAGGGAAGAAACCACCACCAGCAGTAAAGTTTGATGAGTGGAAATCAAGTGATACTAGTAACAATACCGTTATTGTGGGTACTAAAAGTTTCCACCAGCCAGCACCATGAGTTACTTTACCTAAAATGTTGACTCCTAAGTAGTTTAAGAGGAAAAAGAAAACCAGTAATAAACCGGCAAGAGCGATCCCTGAAGGTGTTAAAATTGTGATAGTCGCACCGTTAAATGTTCCGGTCGTGATCAGCTGAGGGTAATAGGAACCTATATATTCAATTGCTGCAGCTGCCTCTATCGCGGGAACTGAGGCAGCTGAAAGGAAATATGCCCATGTTATTATAAAACCTACTAGACCGCCATGAGTATAATGAGGATACCTAGTTATTGCACCGGATTTGGGTATTGCGGCTCCTAATTCTGCATATGCAAGGCCCACGAACATTATTAAAACTCCACCAATTATCCACGATAATATTGCAGAACCACCAGCATAAGTAGCGGTAGCAAGAGATGCGAATAGCCAACCTGAACCTATTATTCCTCCTAAAGATAAGTATAGCAGTTCAAATTTGTTCAAACTCTTCCTTAACAGTTTGTCCGACTTTATACCGTAATCCCTTGCTCCTCCGACACCTTTTCTTTCTGACATAATTGAAAGTATAAAATTACGACTTTATAAATTTTGGTTTTTTATCAAATAGGGAATCGACAGTTTTAAGTAAATTATACTATTAAAATAAAAAGGAGTTTATCATTTTTAATTGCAGGACTATAAACTTTATAACAAAGATTGGAAAGAAGAGGAAGATCACATGTACTCCCATATACCCTTTCCTTTATAGTTATAAACTATAGTCTTGTAGGAGGTGACATATTCTATCGTATACCCTATTCCTTCCCTTCCTATTCCAGAGTCCTTTCTTCCACCGAAGGGGAAGTAACCAATCCCGTGTTTAGGAAACTCATTAACATATACCGCACCGACCTCAAGAAGCCTTATGGCCTTTCTAATCTTATTAATGTCGAGGCCGAATATAGTAGCATCTAGACCGTACCTCCTACCGTTAGATAGTTCAATAGCTTCATCTATGTTATCCACCCTAACTAAAACTGCAACTGATAGAAACACTTCCTTCTTATATAGATATAAATCCTTCACCTTATCTTTACTAATTTCTATTAGAGTAGGCTCAATATATGTAGGACCTAACCTCTTACCACCGTACAGTACCACCCCTCCCTTCTCTATTGCGTCCTTTACGGCAAATTCAAATTCGTCTACAGTCTTCGGATCAATTATAGGACCCATTGTAATTGAGGGATCTCTTGGATCACCGACCTTAACTTTCTTTAACTCTTCTATCAACCTCTCCTTCAGCTTATCATAAACCTCACTTTCAGCGAAAATAAACTTTATTGAATCGCAACGTTGGCCAGAATAACTTGTAATGCCAGAAACAATCTTTTGAGCCGCAGTATTAACGTCTACATCACTCAGTACTATTGCGGAATCCCCTCCACCTAACTCCATTACATATTGTTTGATCCCAGCAGTCTTTATAACATGCTCTCCAGTCTCTGTACTTCCAGTTAACGATATTACACTTATCCTTTTATCTCGAACTATTCTATCCATCTCCTTTCCAGGGACTGTGATTACCGCAAAAGCAGACCTAGGGAAGTCAGTCATCTCTAAAAGTTTCGCTAACATTATGGCGGGTAATGGTGTTGCACTTGCAGGTTTCAAAACGAAGGCATTTCCAGCAACTGTAGAGTAAACGAATTTGTTAACAACATCGAAAAGCGGGTAGTTAAACGGAGTTATAGCTAAGACTACTCCTAAAGGTTCCCTCCTAACTATTGCCTCAGACTCTAAACTTTCGCTACTCCAATCACCCGGAACATATTCACCGTAAAGTTTTCTGACGTCCAAGTCGGCCCTAATAAGCCTTTCGATTGCAGCGTTTACTTCGCCCTCAGCCGCGCTTCTAGTTTTACCGTTACCTATCATTAAAACGTTGACGAAGTCCCCTCTAAACTTATCCAGTAATTCTGCGAGCTTATGGTATACTTTTAACCTCTTTTCGCCGGGGAAATCCCTAATTTCTTTCCTCCCTCTTTGATAAACAGTGTTTAATACAGCATCAACCATCTCATAATTTAGCTTTGGCACTCTCGCGTAAGTTTCTAAATCTATGGGGGATTTAACGTCCTCAACATCTTTAGAGGAAGCCCACGTGCCGGCAAGATATGTCTTGAAAGATGGTACATTATCTATGCCTAAAGAATATATTTCCTTAATTTCATTAGATAATTCGGGAAGTTTTGGCATATAAAAAACTCGAAATAGTTTATTTTATTTTTTACCTAAATTGGAAATGAATGTTTCAATATCCCTTATTGTGGGTAAATTTTCTTGATCCCCTCTTATCATTACGTTTAACGCAGAGGCAACTATCGCATAATCTAACGCTTTTTCATAAGTAAAGCCTTTATATATGAGGGAAAGAAATGTACCTCCTAAAGCGTCACCAGCACCAACTACATCCTCTACTGGTACTTCATATGCTGGGGAGAAATATTTTTTGTCCTCATAATATACCGAAGCACCCTTAGAGCCCAATTTTATTACCACAACGTCAGCGTAATTTAAAAGGATCTTTGCTGCCCTATCTGGGTCACTTTCACCTAGAAATATCTTAGTATCGCCGGGATCTGTAATTAGAAAGTTTAGGTGAAAAGTGTTTAGTAACCTCATAATCTCATACCTCGCCTTTTCTGGGCTCCACAATTTTAGCCTTATGTTAGTATCAAAAGACCTAGCCCTAGCTAGAGAAAAGGCCTTATAAACGGTTGAATTAGCAGAATCTGAGATCGCTAAGGTTATTCCAGTAGAGTGGACTAAATCCGCTCTCTCTATAACTTCCTCCTTCACATCTTCCGGAGAAAGCCTACTGCCTGCACTACCTTTTCTGTAATAAATTGAATCACTGGCGAAGGGTACTGGGTAATGCCTTTGAATGAAAAATATTCCGGTAGGTGCGGATGGGTCTATCCTTATGTTAGAAACGTCGACCCCTTTACCCCTTAACCACTCTATGGCGTTATAACCGAACTCATCATCACCTACCCTGCCTATATAAGTACATTCGTTCCCAATCCTAACGAACGCTACACAGTAGTTTGCCTCACTACCGGCAATATGTTTTTCAAAATAAGTAACGTGTCTTAAAGGGCCGGGAGTTAACGCATTAAACTCAATTAATATTTCCCCTAAAGTTACTAGCCTCGCCATTTTATTTCCCTACTATATTCTCCAGGTTTCTCTTTATAGCATCAACTTCAGATTTCAGTGATTTTATCTCGTAATCCTCTAACGGGAATATTGGAGGCCTGGGATAACCCACATTATAACCTTGAAAAATTTCTACTAAAGAATAAGTAGCTGATAATTGCCCATATTTCCTCATAATTATTAGCAATGAATTCAGAACCTTTTGTATTTCTAACGCTTTTTCTCTATTTCCTTCCTTTATGAACTTTTTCATTGATACTATATATTCTGGTACCACATTAGTTAGGGAAGCTACAGTACCATCTAGAGAGAGAAGTGAATAATATACTAGACTGTCAGAACCATTATACACCTTCATTTTAGGGAAATTAATTTTATAGTCAAGAGAATGGGCTAAATCCTGGTTAGTGTCTTTGATACCAGCAACTTCACCTATCTCTTTTAGCACACTTACCGAGATGTCATATCCAGTAGCTGAGGGATAATTATATACATACACGGGGTGCGGTGAAGTTTCTAAGATTGTCTTGAAATATTTTACTAACCACTTTTCCGGAAGCCTCTGAAAATAATAAGGTGAATAAGACGCTACACCCACTATTTTAAAGTCCTTAGAGAAACTTAACAACTCAACCACATCATTTAAGTTAAGCCCACCAAGTTGGAAAATAACCTTATCGGTAACGTCGTATACAACTTTTAACGTCTCTTTCTTTTCCTCTTTAGACAATGCGGGCCCCAATCCCGTAGTGCCGTTAAGGAAAATGTAATCTACTCCTTTTCTTATTAAGTTCTCAGCGTGGGTTTTTAACGCGTTTTTATCTATTTCACCCTTTTTTGTGAAAGGAGTTAAAATAGGCGAGATAATTTCCATAATTGCAAAATAGAAAATAAGTATATAAGTTGAGTGTGATTGCTCTATGGCAAATTTTCTACAGTTAATAAACTAAAATTTTGGAACACGGATGTTTAAGTTAATTTAGGGCGAACTGTTCAAGAGATAACGTGGATCTGAAGGACTACAAACTAGAATACGAGTTGTAACAAAGAAAAAAAGGAAGTGTATAACTCTAGTTATATATTTCACCACATTTATCTTAACCTTTCGTGTTTATTCCTATAATTAAATAAAAGATATACTCTCACACACAGAGATATATCGTCATTAATCGCTTTTCAGCTCAAGAAAATAACCGAGTTAAGTCGAATGAAATAGGTGTTTAAATGAATAGGTTTTTAATTATCTTCTTTCTATGTTGAAGGATTTTGTAGCTTATTTCCATGAAATCTCTATATGCATCGTTATTCAGAGGATAAAAATTGTGAACCTCATCTAGTGTTTCATTGAGCAATACCTTAACGGAGTGACAGTCTATTGAGTTAATTATTTCTACGCCTTCATAAAAACTTTCTTTATCACTCCAGAGTTTAAACCTAGTTACCGGCTTATCTATAATTTGCATCACGTAGTAAAGGGGCTTCCACGAAAGAAGAGTATGTCCGTGATCTATGATATATCCTTTCCCATCTTTAGCTCTAACGTGATCTTCCTTTAAATCAATGTTGAGCAACCATTCCTCAAAGGGTAAAGATACTTGTAATTGTTTCAAATTACTTATTTTATTAACCTCAAGGGAATCGGGTAAGTATTCCATTTCTAGCCCTTCACCAACTAATTTAAGTTCTAATACCGGTAAGCCTAGTGCTATGCCTAACCTCGATGAGAAAAGTTCTGATACTATTTCATATACTGAATGGACTTCATCGTCGTTCTTTTTCTTTTTTATAAACTTCATTTTGTGCCTTTAGTTCGGTTCGCTTATAAAACTACATAACGGGTAAAAATTTAAGTAAGCGAAAAGGAGGGAACGAGACTATGTCAAATAGGTATAGTAGGTTTATAAAGGTAGTAAAGATGGATCAAGAAGTTAATATAAGCGAACAGTTCTGTGAAAGTTATGCGAAACTATAAGGGGAGCCACTGTACTTTCTTTCTATGTTTATCCGTGGTATTCATTAGCTTCTACAAATAGCTAGAGTAAGTCATTTAAGAACTGAAACTACGTTAGTAGTATGTTCCTAGAGATTTTTATGTCGCTTTATTTACTTTCTCTCATAATAGGAAAATATTTGCGATTACCTCATTACGTTACTGATGCGATAATCGTAATCCTTATCTTTACAATTTCCTTTTGGGGATTTTCACAAGTTAAGGTGGGAGTAATTTACTATTTAGGTATCTCAGTCTTAATATCTATCGTTGTACTTCTCGTCACGTATTTCACTGGGTTTCTTATATTGAAAGACGAAGTGCATGGTGAAGTAAAAAGTAAGATCAACTTTAAATCACAACTTAAGTACTTAATCCCATTATTGGCCGGCTTCTTGGCAAGTCTTATACCACTTGACTACTCTCAAATCCCCTTTGACGTTATTATTGATTATGAACTTTACTTGTTAGCCTTTGTAATAGGTATTGACATTTCAAAATCTCTGAACAAGAAAAGTTTAAAGAGTGTTACTAGGGTTGCTATAGTCTCGGTATTAGTTGACTTTATAGGTGCGTTATTATCCTCACTTCTAATTTCATTATTAATACCATTTAAGGTAGCATTGATGATAACTTTAGGTTCTGGGTGGTATTCCTATACCGGCCCATTAGTTGCTAAGTTTTATGGCCCCGCGCTTGGGCTTGTGGGGTTTCTATCTAACTTTTTAAGAGAGCAGTTAGCCTTCGTCTTTTTGCCAAATTTCTCAAAGGGTAAGTTTAGCCCTATTGGAGCTATTGCTGTGGGGGGTGCTACTTCGATGGACGTTACTTTACCCCTTTACGTTGAAATTTTTAATGGTGGAGAATATGCGATAAGTGCTATGATTAACGGTTTTATCTTAACACTAATCATACCGATAATCGAACCCTTAATAAGCCTTGTTTAGGTGGAATAATGAAAAAAGTGTTTATCATATTCCTTACGTCAGCTTCATTTTTCATGAGTTATTTCTCACGTATAGCCTGGAGTATCGTCTCTGTTTACTCAAATTTGAAGCCTACAGAAATAGAGGATAGTATTATTTTTTCTTTGTTTTTTATAGGTTATATCCTAGTCCAACTTCCGGCAGGTTTTCTCTCAGATAAAGTTAAACCTAACATTATTGCACTCATTTCACTTTTAGGCCTTTCCTTTTCATCGTTCTTAAGTGGTTTAGGAATAAGCATAGAGGTTGAATACATTGCTAGCTTTTTAATGGGTTTGTCCGCTGGTTGGATTTACCCAGTGACTATTAAGATTTTATCTACCAGTTTCGATAAAAACGAGCTACCCGTAGCCATAGGTTATTATAGCTTAGCCTGGCCGTTGTCCATAGTCCTTGCTGGACTAATTTTACCGATCATTAGTCTTTCATTCGGGTGGAACTGGAGTTATTACCTCATCGCTTTGAGCTCTCTAGTCCTAGCCTTATCTTATTTAAAAGTCAAGAGTTATACGACTTCGTCCACCCAATTCGCCATCATAAAAGATAAAAAAGTACTGACTTTAGCCTTTTCAGGCTTTCTGTTCTTCCTCTCTTACTGGGTAATTACTCTATATGCTTATAAGTACTTTCTAAGCATAGGCTTAAACCCTATAATTGCTGGGTTTGCTTATTCTTCTTTAGCCTTAGCCGGAATTCCTTCTACGATAATTGCCGGCTATATCATCTCTAAAATCGGTGTTAGAAATACCTTGTCCTTCTTTGAGTTTATCTACGGCGTTTTAACCGCCTTATTATCCATAGGTAATGTAGTTCTCATAGTATCAGTATTAATGGGTTTCGTTAGGTTTATAATAACTCCAGCAAACTCTTCTGCAGTGTCCCTAATCGGCGGTAGGAACGCCGGTAGTGTAAGTGGTTTTGCGAATTTCTTCTGGCAAAGTAGCGGAATAGTCGCACCTTTTATTGCCTCAATAATCATTCTTAATTTCGGCTTTCTCTTGTTGTGGATTATTTGTAGCATATTGATAATCGTATCTTCATTAATCTATTACGTTCTGCTGAGATAAAGAGAAAAGGAGGGAGGAGAAAAAAGAGAAAATCAAGATTGAGTTATCTTTTTAACGAATTTACATTTTTGTAAAACGAAAAACTTATTTAAGTTTCTTGGTATTACTAATTCATTCACAGAGATTATAGAATCTATAAAGGTATTAAAAGTGTCTTGGTCTATATCTACTAAAACTAATTTCCCGATATTCCTAAATGACACTGGCTTTCCGAAGCTTACTAGTTCTTCCTTTTTTACTTCTATACTTTCCAAATCCGAAATTATAACAATATTCTTTTTAGCCTCATTAAAACCTTCAATAAACGATTTCCCCACATCCTTACTCATACTTATTGCTTGATCTATTTTTTCTCCAGCCTTTCCAGCCACCCCAAGAAAAGTGCTCATAGCTTGGTTCATGACTTCTCCAACTGTTTTCCCACTATCCCTAGCAACCTTTACTAATCTCTCATATAATGACATATCTACTCCCCTTATCGTAACCGTTTTCTTTTTGTTTTCGTCTTGACTGTTTGACATTAATACAGTATTACATGTTTACACTTATAAGCTTTTCGTTCGTATCGCCTCATGTGAAATCAATTTTCTTAACTTAAACTAATAGAATTAATTCTTGCGACTAAAGTTTGATTTACTGATAAAAACTAATTAAAGAGAAAGTAAAATACAGCAAATTCAATTTTTAACATACAGTTGTCTTTATTACCCTCCTAGAATTCTCTCAACTTCTTTGAAATACGAAGGGTCACCTAATACAAAAAGTGCCTCGCCAGGTTTTAAAACTGTATCTTTAGTGAAATAAGGATCCAGATTACCATTTCTAACAATAGCTATTGGGACTACTTTATCTGGTAAGTCTTTGAGTCTAACCTCTTTTTTTACATCAAATATTGCTATTGAATAATCTCCTTTTCTTTCTGGTGAATATATTATTCCAGCAAAATTTTTGGATACTGAGGTAAAGGCTAAAATTCTACCTATTATGTCTTCATAAGGTATTACAACGTCTGCGCCAGCTGTTTTCATCAGATCTACAAGCGAGGGATCTTTTACTACAGTAACCACAGTAAGTGGCGGGTTCAACTTCTGAACTTTAAGTGTTACTAAAAGTGTTTCCGAATCGTTATCCATAGCTATTATTGCGGCTAAGGCGTTCTTTATACCGGCAGAAATTAAGTTATTTTCATCTTTAGGGTCTCCTAAAATTACCTTATCACTCTTAATTTCACTATAGATTTCCTTGGATGGAGTAAGTACCACAAAATCCTTATCCATTTGGTTTAATTTCTTTACTGCAGAAAGTATACTTAAAGAATCTCCTATCAACACAATATGAGACTTCATGTGTGTTCCTCTCCACCTCGCCCTAACGTCTATCCAGGTAGCCCTATTAACTATAGTACCTATTAATGATTGTACCATTGAGGCAAATAAGCCTACCGTAAATAGAATTAGGATCGTTAAAAACAATTTCTCATCAGAAGGCATAGTGTTAATATCTGGCGCATATAAACCTACTGTAGTTATCACATTTACTGCAGCGTAAATTGCTGAAATCCAGTCAAGATGTTGATAATATACGAATACTAATGCTATTACATAAACTACTATTGAGAGAGTAATAAGCTGAGGGTATATCTTTCTTAGGACTGAATACGGTGCAGTAAATATTTCTAAAAGTCGTAAAATATATCTGTTCCATAACCTTACCTTATCCACAAAAAGTGTTCAAAAAGATAACTAAAAATGTTTTCGTTTTATCATTACATCGTCTTTATGTGTAGAAAATTTTCATTAAGAACAGTGACAATTAGTATTTCAACAAATTGTATAATAAATACAGTATAAACAAGTATAAGTAGGTATGAAATGCTTAAATAGGGGTCACACACTATTTATATTGTCATGAGCAAACCCTCAAAATCTGATATTTACTCTAAAATTGCTGAGCTAACTGCTAGAATAGACAGGCTACCGACTATGGTACTACCTATTTCAGTAATTTTAGCATTAGCATTTGGTTATTTCATAGCACTGTACGACGTAATAGATATAGGGATCGCTTTCTCACCAACCTCCTTACAGTATACCGGACTAACTCCATCAGAGGCATCAGTAGTAGTCTCTATGGGGTTATTCGGTTACATCCCCGGAGCAATACTGTTAGGTTATTTCGCGGATAAGTATGGAAGAAAACCGATGCTGATATTTACGGCACTGCTCACAGCAGTAGGGAGTTTAGGAAATGCACTATCAGTTAATTACCCAATGTTTATCATCTTCAGATTTATTACTGGCATGGGAATTGGAGGAGACTTAATTCTAGTACCCACGTATATAGTAGAAATGGTTCCAGCAGTGAAGAGAGGGCAATATTTTAACCTAATCTATATTGCTGGATGGGCTGGACTGGGATTAGGGCCTTTCTTAGCTTCAGTAATAGACTTACTCAATCCAGCAATAGGTTGGAGGGTTATATTCCTAGTAGGTGCTACATTAGCCTTTATAGTACTTATTATCAGATCCCACGCCGATGAAACCGTGAGGATGTTAGCACTTAAAGGCAGGTTAGACGAAGCTGAAAGGATCGTGAGAAAAATGGAGGAGGACGCGAAAGTGAAAGCACATCTTAACGAACTACCTCCCTATAACCCGTTAAATTATAGAGTTGAGGAAAAAGATCCGTTTACAGTATTCAAGAATAAAACTTACACCATTAGGATAATCTCAGTAATGTTATCAATATTCTTCTTCTACTTCGGTGAATATCCTTATCTTACAGAATATCTATTGTGGAGCGGTAACGTGGTGCCATCAAAAGACGTAAACACTTATACATTCCTCTTTGGGCTAGCGGGAGTTGCCACGTTTTTAGGTGCGATAGGGCTGAGATTTATAGTAGAGAGGGTAAGGAGGGCTGTCTTAACAACTATAGCTTATGGGGTTGGACTGCTATTGGGTGTATTAATAACAATTTATTTCACAGTGCAGAATAATATACCAGCAGCTTTTGCCGGGATGTTATTAACTAATTTTATAGGCGTTGGATGGAGTAACCAATTGAACTACCTTAACGGTACTGAGAACGTACCAACCTATGCTAGAGCTACTGCTTTCGCGTTCTCAGACGGTGCGGCCCATTTAGGTGCAGCAATATCTACTGCAATTATAATAGGATTAATAGATGAGTTATCTGCATCGATTGGAATTTATACTTCCTCAATTCTTATTTGGACTTTATTCCAAGTCCCTATGGTAATAATGGGTATTGTACTAATTTTCGTATTACCAAATACTATCGGACAAAGCCTAGAAAAAGTTAATGAGGCTAATGCTGGAATTTAAAAATTAAGACAATCCTTAATTTTTTCTATTAACGCCATTACCTCTTCTTTTTCTAGTCTCGGAACAAAATACCTCCAACTCTCGTCATTTAGGGATGGAAAACGTAAAACTAAGTCTATAATTGTTTTACACTCCTCGTCTTCCCTTACTTTATCAATATTATCTTTGACTAGTTGTTTAATGTAATTCAGAGCAGTTAGAGTCTTTCCCATTTTAACTAGGTTTTCTATTACCTCAAACGTTTATACCACCACCAGTGTATAATTCCAATTATAACTCCTAAACTTAATGAGATTACTCCTATTTCAGCAACTAATGAAGTCTGATTAAGGTTGCTCCACAACCCATAACCCATTAAGAGTACAGTAGAGAGTGCTAACGCAAAGTCATACCATTTTAACCTTATTACCTTTTTAGTAAAAGATGGGAAGACTGAAGAAACTAAAAGGTGGGAAGAATAAAGAGTGACTAAAGATGCTTCAGTCGTTAGTGTATAGACGATTAAGTACTGTTGCGTAATCGATGCTATTAGGTTTATTCCAATGAAAAGCGATGCTACTACTAAAACTGAAGTTAGCATGTCTTTTTTAAGGAGAGAATAAGTTAGCCTCGACAGTGCTAAATATGCAGCAGTCACTGAGCCTATTAGGCTATTGGCAGTAAATATAAAAATTATAAGGCCAAACGTTGGATTAACATATTTTTCCGCAATGTAATACCCAGGGTATTGAGTAGTATTTAAGAGCTCTAACACTCCTTCATTAGAATAACCAACGGCCGCAGTCTCAAAATATGCAGCAAATAGTACTGATAGAGAGGCTACCCAATAAGCTAGTATGTAGGCTTTCCCCACTGTTTTACCTTTTCCCTCAGCCTCATAACCTAAGAAGAATGACGCACCGCCACCGGCTAGCGTAAAGCCCACGGCCAACGCACCAGAAAAGAAAGAGGAAAGACTAACATTTACAGTTAAGGGCTCCCATAAGGAAAGTCCGGTACTACTGAGGACTTTTACGCCCAGTATAATTATTAACACTACTTCTATACTTGAGGTAATTAAGGCGTAAAATAATGGTGGTTTAACCCCAGATAAGATAAGGAGAGTGAGGGCAAGTGGAATTACAATTTCTAATAACATGGGATTTACATTAAATACTGTAGGGATTACAATACCAGACAAGTAAGTGGTCGCGGATGAAAGATATACGGCATAACTTATCCAGTATAGCCATCCAGCTATTTTGCCTATTAGCTCTCCTCCTCCACTCCTAGCGAAATCGTAAATCCCACCAGTTGTTGCTATAACTTTAGAATACCTATACCCTATGAGAACCCATAAGAAGTATATTAGAACTCCTATAATTCCGGCTAAGAAAGTTGATGATAGGGAGGATGAGAAGGCATAAGTTAGATATGCAGAAACTGAACCGAGAGGTGCTATAGAGCTTAAAGATTGTGCATAAACAAGGTAAGGCTTAATAGTGTTTTCCTTTGGCTCAAGCTTTTTGGATAAGCTATCCATGTTTCAAAAAGTGGAAGGGAGGATAAAAAGTAAAATGTTATTAGCTACGGGATTTACTTTATTTTATGAGCGAGAAAAAGGAGATATTAGAAGAGATTAAAGATATGGTGGACGACCTTTCTGATAAAATTGATGAACTAATAGATTTGGCGAATAAAGGAGAGGACATAAAGGATGAAATTGATGAAGCTCTCGATATTGTAGATGATATAAGAGACAACTTGAAGGAATTAAAGAAGTAATCTGGTCTGTCTAGATTCTTTGTAATATCACACTTTTCAAACACTTTTTGTATATTTTTTAAGTTAATGGTTAGTTTTAAAATGAACGGAGAATAGTTATATCGTGTATATTAATTCAGAATTGTTAATAAGAATTATTTTTGCAACAATCTCAATAATCTTACTATTTTATGGGGGAGTTCATATTATTTTTTATAAGCTTAAACTACCCGGGTTCGAGGAAAGATGGGCAATTAACTTGGGAACAATACTCCTTACTATAAGTATTGCTCTTCTAGTGGTAGCCTTTTTAGTGCTTTAATGAAAATTTTAAACCATGAGAGTCAGGATAGGGAAAATTAGTAAAAATGAAGAGGAGTATTGCCTTGCTTACGAAAACAGCAAATGGAGAAAGGTAAAGCTCAAGGACAAAATAATACACACTCTAAAAAACATAAAATATATAGAAGGTGAATTGGATGAAAAAGAGGAAACTTTGATAAAAAGAGTTTACAAGAGTAATGAAAAGACAGTAATAGAATATTATGTTTTAGAAAAAGGTGAATTAACTGTAATTAATTGTAATGACGGGATTGAGATCAGAGGAGAAAAGATACAAGTATGTAGACATAAAGACTTAAGCCTATACTTTTATGACGGAAAATACTTTGAGGACAAAACAACATTATTAAATTACATTGTTCGTAAGATAAGATTTGAAATAGAGAAAAAGTATAATGAAGAGCTAATCAAGATCCCGGCAAAACTTAAGGTGGAGACGCAAAAGGCTTACCTTTTAGTAATAAACGGTAAGGAGGTTTGGGTTCCTAAAAGCGTTGGAGTATATGAACAGAATGAGGTAGTTTTACCTTATTGGTTCGTGAAAAATAATAAACTTGTAGATGTTAGTGAGATAGAGAAAACAATAGACAAAGAACTGAGAAATTATGAGGAGGATTTGAACGCTCTTATCTTTAAACTCTGAAGGAGATGGAGAGGCCTTTTTACTAAGACTCATCTGCACAAGTTAATCTTCTTCATTCTTCTCATCACGATACGTGACCTTATTTAGCCTGTAATACTTCTTCACAGAATCCATGAGGAACAAAATCCCAGCTATAAAAGCCGTAATCGCGCCAAATATTTCCATTGCAAAAGGATGAGAATAGAGGAAGAGAAGAATGAGAATAAACGACGTTAAGAAGAATGAGGAAAAGAAAACACTCTTAGGCAGTATATAGTTAAAGAGAAGGAGATAATCGTCATCAATAACTACCTTTTTTACAACGTATTTTCCGTCAAAGGTCTCTTCCACTAGGCCAGCGTTAACTAGTTTCTTTATATGATATCTCGCGGCACTAGTTGATGCAAACCCTAAGTCTTCTTGAATTTGGCGCAAAGTAGCACCACTTCTATTCTTCAGTAGATAATAGTAAACTTTTCGAGTCGGTGGTGATAATTCGAGTTCCATATTATTAGTTTAAACATGCTTTAAATAAACTTTTCCTCCTTCAGCATTGGAATAGATATATAAAGTATTTCTGAAAAAGATAGTCTCGTGAATAAACTAGTAATATCAACTATTGCTGGCATATTATTTTCACTCGCGATTGCTTTTGCAATTATATACACTACCAGTACCATGGTACAATTTGGTAATATGAGAGAGACAAAGACATCAATAACAGCGACTACTAGCACACCACCACAACAAGTTAGACCTTACATTTTCAACCTCAATGTATCAACATTAGGGAATAATAGTAAGCCATTACTCATACAAGATCTAAATCTAAGTGATAATATAGTAGTGGTACCTAAAGTTAACTTTACTAGCTCTTACACGCTCGAACCGCAGTTTTATTCTAATACGACAAAGCTTCATTCTGTATTTTATGTGACACCTACATATATAGAAGCTGAACCCAACTCTACAATTTACTTCTATCTATTCTTAAATAATTCATATTTAAATGACCCAGTTTATACTTATTATATTCAAGGATATACTAAAAATGTATCGGTCATTTTCGTACAAAATATCAGTAATTTTCAGATGTATAATGTTACAATAAAATTAGGTAATATAAAATCCGGCACAATTATTTTGTTGCCCGTGTGGGATGTTGATGGATATGAGGTAGAATACGTTGTCATATTCATTATTTGAGTTATTCAATGAAAGAAGTAATTTCCCAATAAATATACACCTTAACATTTAAAACATCATTATTTCACACCTTATCTTGCAGAAGCTGAGATAAATCCAGATAAATATTTAGGTAATCATGACCGTTTAATTTAATATTTATGATTTTTAAAAAATAAAATGATGAGCCAACAGTTAGACCCAATCCAAATAGCAAGACTACAATATACCTCTAGGGCTTCAGTTATAAACCAACTCTTACAACAACTTCTAGCCCTTGACCCAGAAACAGCTGAAAACGCATTGAAGTCAATTTTAACTGCACTGACAAGTAAAGCTACCGATGAGGAGTATAAAAATTGGTGTGAAGTTACTATGAGATTACTCTCAATGTATGACGATAGTGTGGTAAGGAACGTGTTAGCTTTAAGAATGAAAGTTGCTTCTACCCTTCCGAAGAATTTAGCTGAAAGGGATCAAAAAATAGTTATGGAAGTACTTAACTCACTAGACGAGCCTGTTAAGGAGAAGATCTTAAGGAACTTAAAGTAATCAGCCGGAGATAATCCTATCATCAAATCAATCACATCGACCTTCATCATAACCCTAACTCTTTTAGCGTAGCATATATAAGTGAATTTTCTTCCATTTTTTCCTCTAAAGGCTTTCTAACACTACCTACATAAACTCCCCGGTATTTTAATCCAACCTTTACTCCAGAGGGATAGTCACCAACCGTAATAACACTATTTAATTTGTTCACCATCTTCTGAACTTCTAGGGCTTCAGTTATTTTCCCCTCTTTAAATAGCTTCACAAGCTTTATCATAAATTCCGGTGCTACATTCGCTACTGCAGAAATAGCACCATCTCCTCCTATCATTAATGAAAAGAGGACTAGCTCGTCATTACCTATGTAGATTTTTATCGACTTGTTAATTTCCTTTAATTCTAAGTATTTCCTAAATAGAGGAAGACTATCAGTAGTGAGTTTAATACCATCTATTATCCCCTCACTTACTAACTTCTTAACAGTATCGAAGTCAATGCTTACCTTGTCTGGGTAAGAGTATAGAAAGAGAGGTAATCCGGTCTTAGATAGCTCTTCAAAATAAGTTATAACTCCCTTACTGGACGGTTTGTGATAAATTGGTGGCAAAGACGCTATACCATTAGCACTCACTTCTACTGCTAATCTAGCAAGTTTTAGAGCGTTAGTCAGAGAGTTCTCAGTTACGTTAAATATTACTTTAAGGTCACTTAACTCCCTAAATTTCTTTATGAATTCCTCTTTCTCTTGAAGAGTTAGCATATTAAATTCTCCCGTTGTACCTAAAGAGAAGACAATTTCTATACCACTTCTTTTAAGGAAATACAAATAGTTTTTTAAGGCATTAAAATCTATCTCTTCTGAACTAGTAAAGGGTGTGACTATTGCTGGTATAATTTCTTCCATGTGATATGAAGGGTACAATAACTTAAATATTTAGTTCACCTAACATATACTTGTGAGCATATCGCGTCGTGAATTGACATACTTACTCACAATAAAGAAGTATAACGATGAGGGAAAATTAGCAAAACTGAGCTGGATAGCTAGAGATTTGAAAATATCTACGGCGAGCGCTTTTGAGGAATTAGAGCATTTGGAGAACAAGGGTTATGTGAAGAAAAGTAAGGAGGGAATCACGATAACAGATGAAGGAAGAAAAGCTGTAGACGAGTTAATTAGAGCACACAGGGTTATAGAAACATTACTCGTCGCTATAGGCTTCTCACCGGATGACGCATGTAAATACTCAACCCAGTTTGATTATGTGGTACCTAAAGAAATAATTGATAAACTTCATAATTATTTGGGAAAACCAGAAAAATGCCCTCACGGAGAAGAAATACCTTTTACTAACTTTTAATTAAACAAAACTTTTTAAACTAAAAATAAAAATTACTATTCATGCTCGAACTTAGTGTTTTACAATACGCGTTATCAGTAGTTTCTGGTTTTCTAGTTGGTTTCTCTTTAGGGCTTATAGGTGGAGGGGGTTCAATTCTAGCTATACCATTACTACTCTACTTTGTAGGGCTAGCATATTTACCTAGTGTTAATAAAAATTACATTGACCACTTAGTGATAGGTACTACTGCTCTAGCAGTAGGGTTGAACGCTTATATTAATGCCTTTATACACTGGAAAAAAGGTAATGTAAGGATATTGGAAGGTATTGTGTTTACCTTACCCGGTATCTTGGGTACTTACGTTGGGGCTAGAGTAGGTTTAATAGTCCATGGGGGCTTATTATTGTTCTTGTTCGGCATATTAATGATAGTTATAGCGATCTTAGTCTATAAAGGAAAAGACAGGCCTACGAAAGCAAAGAGAGTGGAACTGAATGGAGGAGGCTCACAAGGTCTTAAAGCTGAATTAAGGAGAATTAATTTCGCAAGAATAATACCTATAGGTTTCAGTGTAGGCTTTGCTTCTGGATTTTTCGGGATAGGAGGAGGGTTCCTAATAGTGCCAGGGTTACTCTTCAGCACTGGAATCTGTATGATTAAAGCAGTTGGGACTTCGTTAATTTCAGTAGGCACTTTTGGGGTGACCGGTGCATTAACGTACGCATTAGCTGGTGAAATAGACCCAGTTATTAGTGTATTGTACCTATTGGGTGGTATTGCAGGGGGATACGTTGGGGCAAAAATAGCCTCAAGTTTGCCTAGAGGTATGTTAAGGAAAGTTTTCGCAATCATCATAATTGCTGTAGCGATATATATAATGTACCAGAATTACTATGCCATAGCATCACTTTAGACTTTTGTAAATTTCTGTTATTTCTTTTTCTAATAAACTTCTTAGCTCTTCTAGGCTCTTTCTGAGCTTTTCTGAGTCTTGACTTTCTATAGCCTCATTTACTAATTTAACTTTAGGAGCGAATTTTTCATCCTTACTTAATTTCCGGATAGTCTCATTTAGTTCCCTTTTAATCCAACTAAATATCGGTTTCTCACGCGAGTTTATATGAAGTAGTACTTTCTCTATTGAAGTCTTCGCTAGGATGAGGTCTTGTAATATAAGAAATTTTTTAGCCTCACTCATTATCTTTATTTTCGTAACAACAATATATATAATAATCCCCACCCTTCGCCGGGATCTGAGAGGTTTAGTAACCACAATGAGGATCCCTAGCCGGGTGGGGTACATGATGACGCCGACATAAACGGACTGATGAAGACGGGTCGATAATCTGATTAACTAAAAAGTGGATAATAGAGTTGTGGACTTAGAAGAAATTGCTAAACTAGTTAGATCTTGCACTAAGTGCAACTTATGGAAAAGCAGAACTAACGCTGTACCAGGTGAAGGGCCGTCAAATGCTAAGATTATGTTTATTGGAGAAGCACCCGGAGAAAATGAAGATTTAGAGGGAAGACCTTTTGTTGGGGCAGCTGGAAAGCTCCTTACTAAGTTGATAGAAGAAATCCTAGGGTTAAAGAGGAATGAAGTCTTCATAACCAACGTTGTGAAATGTAGACCACCAAATAATAGAGACCCGACTGAGGAGGAAATCCTGGCGTGTAGCCCTTATCTCGATTCTCAAATAGAAGTTATCAAACCGAAAATCATTGTAACGTTAGGAAAACACTCAACTTCTTATATTTTCTCTAAAGCCTCAATTACTTTTACTAGCATCAGTAAGGTTAGAGGAAAGTGGTACGTATGGAAGAAAGGAGAAGGAGTAGAAATAAAGGTTTTCCCTACTTATCACCCAGCAGCCGCCCTTTATAACCCCTCATTAAGAAAGGTTCTCGAAGAGGATTTCAGGAAGATTAGGAGTGAGATTGGAAAAGAAAACTCAAAAGGTTTTACGATTGAGTACTTCTTGGGTGTTCAAAATAGACTTAGGGATAAAGGGGAAGAAGGTAATAGTAACGGCGGCAAGTAAAGGAATTGGTTTCGCAACGGCTAAGAGGTTTTTGGAGGAAGGTGCAGAGGTAATTATTTCATCTCATGACGAGAATAACTTAAAGAAGGCTTATGAAAAGTTAAGAGAAATAAGCGATAAGGTAAGTTATATAGTAGCTGATTTGACTAGCCCAAAAGACGTTGAGAGACTTGTAGACGAAGGATATAAAAAACTTAACGGACTTGATGTTCTGGCATATGTTACTGGTAGCCCTAAGCCGGGTAACCTATTTGAGTTGACTAACGACGATTGGTATACTGCAGTAAATTTACTTTTAATGAGTGCGATAATAGCAGTTAGGGAAGCTGGAAAGAGGATGAAATCTGGTGGGAGGATTATATTATCGACTTCAATGACGTTAAAACAGCCAATTGATAATTTGGATTTATCTAATGTAGTGAGGTTGTCATTAGCGGGCTTAATTAAAGTAGCGTCCAGAGAGCTAGGGCCTAGAGGTATACTGGTTAACGGCATAATGCCGGGCTGGACTTTAACTGATAGGGTTTCACAGTTAGTAAAGGATAGGGCTAGGAGGGAAAATAGGAGTGAAGATGAGATTATTAATGATATAGTCAAAGACGTACCGTTAAGGAGAATGGCTAACCCAGAAGAGGTCGCTAATGTTATTATATTCCTAGCTTCTAACTTAGCTACTTACGTTACCGGCGCGTTAATTCCAGTAGACGGTGGTATAATAAAAGCTATCCTTTAAAACCCTTGAGACTAATAATACACCGTTTTTTCTCTGATAATAGAAATAGTGGAGCCGATGCTTTTAACGATTATATGTTTGCATGCGTAAATATGCGTAGAGTGACTAAAAGATGAGACTTATTGAGTCTTACGTTGACAACTTTCGCAGTCTTTCATCTGTTAGATTAAAAAATTTGGGAGGGCTAAACGTCATAGTTGGTTACAACGGTTACGGTAAGACTAATTTATTAACGTCAATTTACCTATTCATAAAGAATTTAGGTTCTGGTATAGAGAAGAAAAGCATTGAAGACAGAGATGGAGAATATGTGTTATTATGGAGGGATTATGAAATAAATAAGCCTATAACTATAGGTGGTGTAGTAGAATTTAATGAGGAAGAAACTGCAAAAGTTCTAGGAAGTGCTAAGAAAATCAGAGTAGAAGTGATCAACAAATTGAGGTATAGTAATAAGTTTATAGAATGGAGCCTGGACACCCTAACTATTAATGGTTCACCACCAACTAGGGATGAACTAGAAACGCTTAAGGAGTTATTTTCTATTGCCTCTCAAAGCGTTGAATACGTTCCTATTTTTGACCAAACGTACTTTGACGCTGTGTTAAAGAGGATGATAGAGATGAACAGAAGCCCGATAAACATGAAGAGACGTTGGTATGATTTTGTAAACCTTGTAAGTAACGCGATACCAGAAATAAAGGGGTTAGAGTTCTGGGATAGTAATAAGTTAGTCCTAAACATCCAGAACTTACCAATATACATAGACTTAGCTGCCAGTGGATTTCAAAGAGTAGTCCTAATGCTCTTCATTCTATGGTTAAGCGGAAGTAAGGTACTTTTACTCGAAGAACCAGAAGTCAACATGTACCCTACTTTACAATCAAGAATTATGAAGCTCATTAAGGAATGGACTGATAAGGGAATATTTCAAGTGTTTATTACTACTCATTCACCGTATATAGTCTCATCAACAGTTGACAATTATATAATTATGAGGAAAAATCAAGGAGTTTCTTCAGCAATAGTAGTTAAGCCAGATGAGCAGTTAAAAACGGTCTTAGGATTACTTCGAGCTAACATGAGTGATTTACTATTTAGCAAAGTCATTGTCTTAACCGGCGAACTGGCTGAACCAGCCGTAGTGCTGAATTGGTTGAAGAGGGTAGGAATATCAAATGACGAAATAGGGTTAAGTGTTTATAAAGTGGCTAATGATATTGAGCTTCACTTATGGTTACAGCTCAAAGAAACGTTAGATTTGAACGTTATATTTCTCGGTATTTGTGACAAGCTAGATATGAAATTTAAGGACATGTGCGTACCTTTAGGAAGAGAAATTGAGAGTTATTATACAAAGTCTAGGTTAATAGACGTTATAAGGAAATTCGGAATTTACCCCGACGATAAAGAAATAAGAGAGCTAACAAAAGAAGATACATACCATTGGCTAATAAACGTTTTCAAGAAGAGGGGTATTGACTACGAGAAATTTAGAAATAGTATAGGTGAATTAGTAACTATGAACGACGGAATGGAGATGCCTAAGGAAATGGAGATTTTAGCAAATAAAATTAAATCCCTAGAGACGTAATTTATCATATGAATTCCTTGCTTTATAGTATTGGACTAACTCTTATTTTCGTAGGCTTACTTGTAATAATAATAGGTTTTATACTAGAAATGATTAGAGGAGAGGAACAAAGAAACCAGCAACAAAGAAAAAGTGAATATGGTGGGGTTATCTTTATAGGCCCAATACCCATCGTTTTCGGAAGTAATAAGGACATTGCAAAAACAATGCTAATCATAGCCTTCGTTATTTTCCTATTTATTATAATTCTTTTCCTTATATCATACCTCTAGCCTTCATAGCGTTTACAACTTTCTCAATCGCTATGGCCATAGCTGCAGTCCTTAAGTCTTGATCACCTAATTTGTTATACTCTTCATAAACGCCGTTAAATGCCTTTTCCATCCTAGAAATAATCAACTTTTTAGCCTCTTCCTCTTCCATTATTTCTCCCATCTTATTATTTGCCCACTCCACATAACTACCCACAACACCTCCAGCATTAGCCAAAATATCCGGAACTACGGGAATCCCTCTTTCCTTCATTACTACATCTGCATCTGCAGTTAATGGTCCATTAGCACCTTCAACAATTAGTTTGGCCTTAACCTTAGGGGCGTTGAACTTGTGAATAACGTTCTCTAATGCTGCAGGTATTAGGATATCACAGTCTGAAATTAATAGCTCTTCATTAGTAACTTTTTTCCCATCTTGGTAGTTTATAACCGAACCGGTCTTCTCTTTTACTTCTAATAATTTCTTAACATCAAGACCATCTGTATTAATTACTCCACCTTTTGAGTCGCTAACACCTATTACTTTTGCCCCCATCTCTTCTATGAATAGTGCAGTAAAAGAACCCACATTTCCAAATCCTTGAATTATTACTTTCGCTCCCTCAATACCTCCTAAGAATTTCTTTGCAGCCTCCTTAGCTACAGTAGCTACTCCAAGACCAGTACTGTAGTTCCTGGTTGAGAGTCCTCCTAACTCTACGGGCTTACCGGTAAAAGTGGCAAAGTCTACCTTACCAGTGATTTTAACATACTCATCCAAGAACCAAGCCATTATTTGGGGATTTGTGTTAACGTCTGGAGCTGGAACGTCTAGTTCACTACCTATATATTTATACAACGCGTCGATATATCTCCTTGACAATAATTCTAATTCCTCTCTTGAGAGCTTTGAAGGGTCAACCCTGATACCACCCTTTCCTCCACCATAAGGTAATTGCAATAACGCATTTTTCCATGTCATCATCATTGAAAGCGCGATAACCTCATTCTGTGTTACATTTGGATGGAATCTCACTCCTCCTTTGTAGGGGCCCAACGCACTATTGTGTTGTGATCTCCAACCAATGAAAGTCTTTACTTTACCATCACTCCCTTTTATTTCGATCTTCACTTGAATGACCCTTTCTGGTTGGCTAAGCGTGTATAGCACGTCTTCAGACAAACCTAGAATTTCTCCTACTTTATACAATTTCTTTACTTGTTGATCATAAAGGTCCGAAGTTAACGTTTCTTCTAAAGCAGAACTCATGTTCTCATTCTCTTTTTTGTTACCTAAAATTTTAAGTTATCTAATAATCACGCATAAGCATTTTGCAAGAAGTATATGAAGATGGGGATAAATAACAAATAATAAAAAATACTTAAATAACCTACGACTACCTCTGCCGGAATAAAAGAATTATAACAGAGATAACGATAGTAAAAACTATTGTAACCATTAATGCGGTATTAAAGTTAACCAATTTAAATGGCAAGGAAGTGTAAGTAGGAGAAGTAAGCGTAGGATATGTTGCGTTCATCGGAACGTATTCATTAGCCAAGAACCGGAATCCTTCAGCGTATGTTCCTAAAGTTTTAGAGAAATTGTATTCTTGCAATACTAGTCCGCTAGGCAATACATATAGATAAACGGTTGAGAAATTATTCGAGAACTCGTATAAATATGCCTCGACCTCAGTATTATTAGCGGTTAATACAGTGGACTCATTAAGCAAAGTGAACATATTCCCTCCCCATGTTATGTTTTTATTTCCAACATTTGTCACAAAACCGGTGAGTTCGTCCTTATATGGTTTGAAATATATTGAGAAATCTGTGGGTATACCGTAAATATAGTTTGGTTGTAGCATCTTACTACCGGAAGCTGGATATAACAAATACTGCACTTGTGCTAGGTAATTGCCTATTTCAAACGGGTAATAAGTCTCTATATAAATCTGTGGGGTCAAAGTCTTTGCAGCTGGATTATACAAATAGAAAATATAAAGGTAAGGAACACCTACACCGGGGGAATCAGTAACGTTAAAAGGAATTGAGAATTCGTTCTGATAGTTTGTTAAAGTGAGTACAACATTGGTACCGTTATTAGTAGTAAACGAAGTATTAAAAATTAGGCCGTTAGGTAAAATCTCGTATTCTTGAGAATACGTATAGTTGAAAACAACGTTGTACATCAAAACGGTAATATTAGTTCCGTTAAAGTCCACTTTTTTAGTGCCTAAATACTGTAACACATATTCTCCGTGAGAGAGTATTAAGGCATAAGTGTCATTGGCAAGGAAGTAAGTAAAGATATAGGGGTAATGTAGTGATGAGATCTCGTTGAAGATATTAACCGAGAAGTTACCTTCGCCAATAATTTTACTTACGTTAAAAGTGGACGTAGTATTACTCTCATTTTTACTTGATGTTGTGTTTGATATTTGTACGTACGTATAATTACCTTTTGTATAAACTTCGATCGTAGAATTTGACGGTTCATAGTGAACTACTGTGTAATTTACTTCATAGTAATTAACGTACGTTGAATTCTTTACCTTTGTTTCAGTTTTCATAATATACTGTAATTTCTGGAATAAAGTTACTTGACTCACTTGTTGTGTGTGATAATTATTAACGTTTAACCCAGCTATAGTCGTTAATGATAAGGTTAATAAGAGTGTGAGTAAGACCAGTTGTAATGCTTTCATTGATAGATGAGTAACTATAGTGTATATTAACTTTTATCCCATGAAAATTTTTTATATGGAACCTAAAGTGGCTGTCGGAGGAGTAATATTTGATAACAAGGATAGAGTCTTGTTAGTGAAAAGAAAAAACCCTCCAAACCAAGGTATGTGGGCTATACCAGGGGGTAAAGTAAAGTTTGGAGAAACATTAGATGAAGCGATAAAAAGGGAATTAAAGGAGGAAACTTCGCTAGAAGTTAAACCCACTAAGCTTCTTGCCGTTGTGGAGATAATAAAAGAGGGTTTTCATTACGTGATTTTAGACTATATATGTGAAGTGATAGGAGGGGAATTAAAACCGGCAAGTGACGCCTTAGACGCTAGATTTCTGAGCTTAGAAGAGATAAAGAGGGAAAAAGTTAGCCCATCAACAGTTGAGATGCTCGAAAAATACTTTAAAATAAAAGGAGAGGATGAAAATTTGACTTTACCATTGCATATAATAGATATTACTCAAAACGCCAAGTAGACTTATCTTTTCCATCAAGCACCTTTATTCCCGCACTTGCTAAAACTGACCTTATTTGGTCACTCAAGTCGTACATTTTTTTAGCCCTAAGTATATTCCTAACTTCAACCACCGCATCTATAACTTTATAAACTCTCTCATATGTGGGGGCAAATTCTTCATCCATTACACCGAATACGTAATTGAATTGCCTGAAAGCCTCAAGAGCTAGCATTGCACCCATAAAATCCCTAGAGTATTGTAATTTGTCGAAAACCAGACTTGCTATATTATGTATGTGAGAAAGAGCTGTGGCTGTATCGAAATTATCGCTCATAGCCTCGTGGAACTTATGTATCAAAGCTATTATCTCCCTTTGCACCTTTACGTCCTCGTCTTTAGAGTAATACTTAGGCCCTTCACTTACTATACTCCTTATTATGCTCATGGCGTCCTTTAGCCTTGATAACGAGGACTTAGCTTGTTCTAGTGCCTCTTCGCTATAGTCAATACTACTTTTGTAACTGGCTGAGAGGAACCAATATCTTAATACATCAGCCCCCCACTTCTTTAAAGACTCATTAAGCGGAA
The DNA here is from genome assembly GCA_028277025.1 of Sulfolobaceae archaeon. Next base: position 99,527 of record JAPYVG010000002.1, on the reverse strand, counting down.
TAATGTTCTTTAAAGACTTACTCATCTTCTCTTTACGTATTGTCAGATAAGATACGTGAACCCAATACCTTACCCAAGTTTTACCTAATAGTGCTTCACTCTGTGCTCTCTCATTCTCGTGATGAGGAAAGATTAAATCCATCCCGCCACCGTGGATATCAATCTGATCACCGAGATATCTAGTAGACATAGTAGAACACTCGATGTGCCACCCCGGTCTTCCTTTACCCCATGGGGAATCCCAATATGGTTCCCCAGGTTTCCATGCCTTCCATAATGCAAAATCATAAGGATGTCTTTTCTCTTTTACGAACTCCTCCCCCTGATTCCATTCTTCTTTTTTAGTTCCAGACAATAATCCGTAACTGTCAAACGTGTCAACGTCAAAATAAACACTACCACTTGGAGCAACATAAGCGTGACCTTTATCAATGAGTCCTTGAATGAAGTCAATTATCTCCTTAATATGCTGGGTAACCCGTGGGTGTTGATCAATTTGTACTTTTAGCTCCTCCATGTCTTTTAAATAATCCTTCATATAAAACTCAGCTACCTCAGTCCAATCCTTACCCTCTTCCTTAGCCCTATTAATTATCTTATCGTCGATATCTGTAATGTTTTGCACCCTAATAACTGTGTACCCTCTCAATTTGAGATACCTAACTATTGAATCAAAGGCTACAAAAGTCCTACCATGACCAATGTGGATATAATCTTGTACCGTAGGCCCACATACGTACATTTTAACTAGTCCAGGCTCAAATGTTGTAAATTCTTCTAATTTCCTACCCATAGTATTATAAATCTTAATTGGGTAGCTCATTTTCCATCGCCTTAAAGGTCATTTCCCTTATTTTAGGAATTAACCTTAACTCTTCTGGTTTTGCGTTTACGAGTAATGCTAGCTTAACCGAAAGCAAACCAGCATAGAGCGTAAGTGAGGAGATGTTCCTTAAAACTGAATCATACAAAGGCCTTATCACTTCTGCTTTAAGTAGTTCCGCTGTTAAGTAATCGATCTTATCACTCGCTATTATGATAGGGAAGAACGGGAATTTTAGTACTGAAGTGGAATAAAGTTCTATCTCGTTATGATTAGCCTCTGGTAGTTCAGCAAAGAACGCGGGGTATTTCGCATTCTCATTAATTTCTTGTTTAAACCTTTCGGCAATTGGCAAGTAATCTGACGCATAAAATACTGGAATATTGCCAGCGATTCTTGAAGCTAAGACGCTTGCTTTCTCATTAATGCTGGAAGTATCTTTAACACCTTCTATCAACTCGTTAACTGAGTAATTAGTCCCAACTCCTTCATTAATTAACCTTATGAGGTATGTGATTATAAAAGGAAAAACGTACCGTGTCTGATATCCTTTGGGTAAGTTTAATACGGGATAACCCCTATTTTTAGCCAATTCTTGTAGTCTGCCACCAGATGTTATAACTATAATTTTATTAGTGTACTTCTCAACGTTTTTTAAAGCCACTAGAGTTTCAGTAGTATTTCCAGAATAACTTACAGCTATAATAGTGCTTTTTTCATCTGCTTTAGCCTTATAACCCCTATAGGTATGATATTCCACTGGTAAGTTTAACATCTTTAGAATTTCCCCGGGAATCCCGCTACCTCCTATTCCTAAATATACGAGTTTTTCAATTCTGATCGAAGGTAAAGGTTCTTTTAATGCTTCTTTGTAAAAATCAACCCACTTCAAGTATATGTCAAGCACTCTTTATCACCATGCTTACGTTAAGGGATGGTGGGTTGGATGAAAGAGAAGCGGTAATACTCTCTATCCCCATTTCTTTTAAATAAGGTCTTAAGAGTAACAATGAGGAAGAAAGAGATAATGAGACCGTGGATAGATACTCTTCAATTAGGTTTGATATTTTACTTCCGACCAGTAAAGATACGTTAGTGGGTTGTAGTAGATAGAGTAAAACCATGTTAACCCTTTGGATAAATAAAATAAAGTTAGATAGTGCCATGTCCCATTTTTTGGAGTTAATCCCATCAGTAAAGGCTTTATAAATCTCTGCCTGTTTTCTCGTTTCTTCCCTTAAGAACTTTAGGGCTTCTATCTCATTAAAACTTAATCCTGCTTCGCTTGTTTCACTTAATCTTTTTATAATCCCCTCAAAAAGAGTAGATTCCATAAAAGATACTCTATGAACAGTATAAAAAGGTCTTCTCAGTATTATATAAGGAGATGGAAAAACTCGTAGTTATAGGCGGCGGAGCTGCTGGGATGAGTGCTTCTTCAAGGGCTAGAAGATTAAAACCAGAGATGGAAATAGAGGTTTTCGAAGCAACAGAAATGGTAAGTCATGCGCCTTGTGGTATACCATATTTCATGGAAGGGTTGTTTAACGACGAAAACTTATTTATGACTTATACTCCAGAATTCTTCAGAGAGAAGAGAAAGATAAACGTAAGAACTAACATGAAAGTTGCTGAAGTTGACTTAAGTGCTAGGATAGTTTACGCTGAGGGTAAGGACGGTAAAGTGAAAAGCGAGTATGATTATTTAGTTATAAGTACTGGTGCTAAACCAAAAAAGATAAGTACAGATGACGGGTTAGAAGACAGAGTATTCTACCTTCATCACCCTGCTGAGGCTGTAGAATTAAGGCATAAGATCTGGTCATTAAATAAGATTGCGATAATAGGCGGGGGGATATTGGGTGTTGAGAGTGCCGAAGCCTTGTCAGAAAGAGGAAAGAAAGTCATACTAATACATAAGGGGCCTTATTTACTAAATAAAATGATTGACCAAGAACTGGGTAAGATAGTAACCGATAGAGTCTCGAGAGACGTTGAGGTAAGACTAGGAGAAAGCGTGGTCTCGATTAAGAATGGCGGTAGAGAAATAGTAACTGATAAAGGAAAATATGAAGTAGACGGTACTATAGTAGCCATAGGAGTAGAACCTAACGTCGAGTTAGTAAAGGATAAAATAACTATAGGTGAAACCGGGGCAATAAAGGTTGATGAATACATGAGGACTAATTATAGGGAAGTATATTCTGCGGGTGATAATACTGAAAGCGTTAACATTATTACTAAAAAACCGGCATGGGTTCCTTTTGCCCCAGTTGCTAACAAAATGGGTTATGTGGCTGGAAGTAATATTGGCGGAAAAGAGTTGAAGTTCCCAGGGGTTGTAAATACGCAAATTACTAAATATAAAGAATTATACATTGCTAGGGTTGGTTTGCAAGAAGAAGAAGCGAAGAGGTTCGGATTTCATGCTTATTCGGCCACCATTAGCGGTAAGACTAGAGCTAGATATTACCCCGGGGCTAAGGACATCCATATTAAGATAATAGCTGACGAGGACAGCAAGAAAGTTTTAGGTGCTCAAATAGTTGGAGAAGAGGAGGTGTTAGGAAGGATAGACATGTTAGCAGCGGCATTGTATAAAGGCTTTACAATAGAGGACGTATTCTTCACTGAGATGGGTTATTTGCCGGCAATAAGTAGAGTATGGGATCCAGTAATAGTGGCAATAAGGCAACTGCTTAGGGATGAATGAGATGCGGTAATACCCATGGGTAATACGCCATATTTAAATATATCGCTCATAAAATTTATCAAAGAATGAGTAATACTAATGAGCTTACCGTAATACTTAACGAAATTGTTCACAAATATATAAAAGAATACTTTAACGTATATGTACCCAAGGCACAGTACTCTGAAAAACCTGCTGTAGTTATAAATAAAGATTTAGTAAGCGAGGTAGTACCGAAAAAAGTAAATAAAGAGATATTTGCAATAGATGGAAGTAGTAGGAGTATTACTTCAGCTGGTGGTATAATTAGCATATCAACTATAGCCTCTTCCTCCTCATCATTTCCAATTTATGGCGTTTACCCATCACTTTTCGGAATGAGAAGCCTAGATTTAGATAAACCTTTCATAGCTTTAGCTCCGTCAGCTCATTCCAAGGGAAGCTTAAATCCATACCTTTACTCCTCAAAGTATGTAACAACAGTATCACTTGACGGAACTCCTTTTCAATCTACACAAGAACCAGAAAGGATAGAGACCGAGTTAAGGGCTATTTTAGAGACTGAAGGCTTAAAGAAGCTTAAAGACAAAGGTTTAGTGTTAGTTGATGGCCCCCTATTCCCGTCGTATACCTTTCTGCCAGAGAAAGCGAAAAAAATTATCATCAAGCGGAGGATAGAAATAATAGACGACAATTACATAGGGGTAGTAAAGAGATTAGATAAGTCTGACTTGCTCATAAAGACTCTTTCAAACAATCCCGAGTTAATATCAAGATATAGAGTTGATCCCAGAGGGTTTTTATCGGATGAAGCTTTCCTTTACCAACTGGTTAGGTTTAACTTTAATCCTCCTTACCCCATTATCTCAGTAGGGCCGTTACTTAAGGAGGTTGATGACAAAGTAAAGATATACGTTAACTACCTCATCTTCCCGCTCCACAAGTATTTACCTAAATTTTCCATTCTAAGGATGGAATCACTAAATAGGGAAGCCGTTGCTTATATTTCTTCATTAAAGTTTACGACGGAAGGAATACCGTCAATACTAGCTTTAGCAGATAAGGCGTCTAAAGAGCTCTCGGCAGGGATAATGAGGTATATAGTATTCTCCATTGAGAAGATAGGACTTCAAGAGAGCTTCAAGGGTAAGTTCGAGGTGCTAAACGTTGTCTGAGGATATAACTAATGAGATTAAGGACAGAATACAGAAGGCTAAAGCATTAGCGATAACATTGGGCGAAATTATAGGTAAAGTAGCTAGAAGTATGCCTAATAAAATTGATGAGGAAAACAACGTCACTAACGTAATAGTGGATACTACGACTTATTATAAGTATCCCTTCTTAGGAAAGGTCGGTATTTTATTAGGTGCAATAGACATAAAATCACTGTATTTCGTACTGCTACGTGTAGTTGGTTATGAGAGGAGTGATGCCTCCTCCCTTTTGTTCTCAGAATCACCCATATTATCCACTAATGAGACAACGGAAGAAGAACCCGGCTCACTCATCTCTAATGTAGTAATTAAGTGTGAAATGCTCACTAAGATTAACGTTTTAGAGTCCACGGAACCAGAAGCAGCAGATATTATACTTGAACCGCAATCCCCCGTGATAATTCCCAGACCAGAAATAATTGAAAGGTCGTTAGACACAAATAGAGGGCTACTAAAACTGGGTTATCTCGATATGCAGAGTAATAAAGTAAGGATTAGTATAAGCCTTGATGACTTAAATTACCACATGCTAATTTTAGGAACTACCGGTGCTGGAAAGACATCATTCGTCAAGGATTTAATTGCCGGAATTTACAGTCTTGCAGATGATACTAAACTATTCGTCTTCGATGCAACTGGTGATTATTATCACATGTTTTTACCACCAGATAAGACGAGTAAAGCTGTACAAGAGAGTTTGAGCGTTTTTGAATCCCTTTATTCAAAACTTGCAAATATTAACATGGGAATAATCTATCCGGTTTCCAAGAAGTGGTTAAAAAAGTATACTAATGGGAAAAAAGACCTACTTTCAATAACTACTGCTTATTATAAACTCTACGTCGAACCAATTGTAAATTATCTGAGTAGGAAAGGGATTAAGTTTTACGTCTCAATTAATGAAGGAGAAATAGTGTTATCAAATAGTGAATGGAAAAGCACTACAACAATTTATCCCTTTTATTTCAGGTTTAAAGACGTGAAAAAAGTCCTGCCTAGACTTAATCCATATTTTTCTGAACAAGCAACTCAGTTCCTCAAAATCCTACTAAAGAAGGAGGGCAATAAACTTTCGTCACTAACGGAACTAATAGAAGAATTCGAAAACGATAGTTTTGAGAACTTAAACATCCACAGAAGTACAAAGGAAAACATAATAAGGGGATTATACTTATTAAGGGAAACTGGGCTTTTCGATGTAGGAGCTTATAGAGTCCCACTCACAAAGGTTTTAAGTAGTGACAAGAAGATCCTCGTGCTGGATTTGTATAACAGTGAACTTGATGACTTTGCACAAAAGGTAGTGACGTACTACGTGTTAGATAGGATATTCGAACTAAGGGAATCCCAAATGAAAAAGGGAATATTAAAGGATAGATTTGTTTTAGTAATAGATGAAGCCCATAAATTCTTTCCGTCTTCAAGAGGAGGAGAAGAAGATGCAAATTATGTGAGGAGGGTAGCGGGAAAAATAGCTACTATGATGAGGCTAGGGAGAAGGAGGAAAATAGGATTTATATTTTCTACTCATAATCCGTCAGACCTTTCAGATATCATAGTACAGTTGGCAAACACTAAGGTAGTTTTTAGAATAAAACCCGAAGTAGCGGAAACTTTGGGGCTTTCAAAAAGCGAGGCACGAATCTTAAGTTGGGAGAAAAACGGTGTTGCTTATTTACTCTCCCCTTGGTTAAGAGAGGGGAAGATAAAAATAAAAGTCCCAGTTCCACCACCTTTAGGACATTATGACTTATCAAAGGCGAGCTGAGATGCTCAGTGATTCCTTAAAGAAAATGCTTAAGAAAGGAGATAAGGAGTCCGTGTTACAGTTCTTAAAAGAAGTCTCGTCACTATTGCCACCATCAGACGATTTCGGGATTTCACTAGCTAAAAAAGGGGTTCACGAATATATACTGGATAGAAGAGGAGTAGCGATTATTAGCCTCTCTGAAGACGAGTACTTACCTTATTTTTCCGCGAATGAAAAGAGAATAAAACTGGAAGATATTCCGGAAGATGTTCTCTTAAAGGTAAAAGATAATTGGAAGGAAATACTTGACCAATTAAGGGATTACCTACTTGATTATGGTAAGATAGACAAAAGATATATTAAACTAGCTGATGAAGTAAACAGTGTCATCTTTGAGAATCTCTGATACAAAAGTTACAAGTTTAAGAATTGTGCATTACGAAAACTCAAACTTTATGGGAAGGCTTCATGGAGGAGATATGCTCAATTTCTTAGTAGATACTGGAATGTTGTCTGCAATGAAAGTCGCTAATGGACTAGCAGTTTTAGCCTCTTTAGATGACGTAGTTTTCAAAAAGCCTGTACTCTTGGGTGATATTATTGAAGTAGAGGCACAAGTTGAATATATAGGCAATACCTCGATGGAGGTCACAATGAGGGCTAAAAAGGGAAGTGAAACTCTAGTTGAGGCAAGTGGAGTTTATGTTAAGGTCGACGATCTTTTACGCCCATCAATCATTACCGCTAGACTAAACCCTAATGAAGAGGAGAAACTAATTTACGAGAAAGCATTAGAGAGGAGGAAAAATAGGGCTGAAAGGATCAAAGATAGGTTAAATAAAAGATATGACGTTTCGGATCCCACAGAGGGTTTGAGGTATAGGATTACAACTACAATTTACGTAACACCAGAAATGACGTACGACGGGAAAATAATATCTGCGGGAAAATTGCTGAAAGTTATGGATGATTTAGGTGGTTCCCTCGCTTTACGTTATATAGGTTATGAAGGATATAAAGAGAACTCCAGTACTGTAGTAACTGTATCAGCAAATAGTATGAGTTTCTACACCCCGGTGAGACTAGGGGATATACTTGAAATAAGGGCTGGAATAACTTATGTGGGGAACACGTCTATAGAGACTGTAATTAACGTAATAAGAATAGACCCTAAAAGTCAAGTAAAAGAGCATGTGACTACTGCATATTTTAACTACGTAAGGGTGGACTATAATGGTAAGCCAACAAAAGTACAACCATATACTCCACGGACTGAAAAAGAAAAGAAGGCATATGAAGATGCACTGATCAGGAGGAGGAAACTACTTTCCCTTTCTTAGTGAGGAAGTCATAAAACAAGAAGAAGGATAATGAAAAGCCAAAGAAACTTATGAAGTAAGCCTGAGTGAGAGAAGTGGGACTAACAAAGCTTGATAAAATACTTCCCCCAGCACTCGCAAAGTTCTCACCAGCATTAAATAAACCTATTATAGCCCCTCTGTTCTTACTCAGATTTTTAAACATGACAGAGAAGAAAGACGTACTGTATATTGCGTAGCTACTCCCGAAAAATTGAAACACAAAGATTAGCGCATAACTTATGTTCAATCTGAAGAAGACCAACAACCCCAAAATTACAACGATAACTGACCTTAATATTATCACTAAAAAACCGTAATATATCTCGTTATCCTTTACTAGTGTTGGTGCCTTATAATACGCATACTCGTCAAGGACGTAAAGGATTGTATAACTGAAGAAATATACCCAAGAGGGCAATCCGAAGATTGTAAGTAATGGGATGTACATTACGTAAAATATTTCCGCAGATAAATTAAAGAGGGAAAACGAAAGTAAAGGTTCTACTAATTCTTTAAACTCTCTGATCCTCTCCCTCTTATCCTCTCTAATCTCACCTTTATATCTGGGGACTAAAGTGGCATTAAGAATTAGTGAAATAACAAAGAAAGCTATAGCTACCTTGAACTGCGGAAATAATGCACCAATAATACTACCAATAACGTTTCCGGCTAAAGACAGTTGCGAAAGTCTAGAATTGCCTATAACAACCATTTCTTGGGTGAACTGCTCTAATAAGAGGATTGAATAGAGTGGGGAGTCTAGTGCTGTGAAAAATCCTAGTGCGGCATAACCCGCAATACCTAAACTTGTTTTGAATATAATGAAGGAGATGATAAGACCGCTCATTGGTAATAGTAAAGAGAAAAAGTATCTTTCCCTAGTTTTATCCAATACTAGACCCCATACGTAAGACCCTATTCCTAAAGCTATGTTGTTAAGAGTTATACTTAGTCCAAGTAATGCTGTTGAATGTGTAGTATTATATATAGAGATAGGATAAAGTAAGGAAAGCATTGTTAATCCAGCTACTAAAAACGTTTGTCCTAGGAAGATCCTCACAGTTTTATAACTTGCTTAACGTTTTGTTAATAAGCGATTAGGTAGTTAAACTCTTAACTTTTGACGTGATCTAACTCAAGTGCTTATAGTAACCTTAGTAATTGCATTACTCACGTATTTAATGATAGCATTAAGAGGAATAACTAAAATACCCCCATGGGCTTCAATGCTGTTCGGAGGAATTCTAATGATTGTAACCGGAGTTTTATCTGTGGATGAAGCATTAGAAAGCATTAACCTTGACGTAATATTATTCTTAATAACCCTTTTCGTATTCTCTTCCGCTCTAGAAATATCCGGGTTTTTAAAATTTCTAGCATATAAGCTTATAAAGAAATACAGAGAACCAAAAAGGGTTTTGTTCTTTATACTTTTATACTCTGGACTGCTTTCAAATTTAGTGACTAATGATGGTGTGGCCTCCAGTTGGACGCCAGTAATACTAGAGGCATCTAAAGCGATGGAGATTGATGAAACCCCGTTTCTTTACACCTTAGCGTTCGGAGTAACAATCGGTAGCGTAATGATGCCTACGGGTAATCCACAGAACTTGCTAATACTTTTAGAAGCGAAAGTACCTTTTACTCTCTTCGTTTTAGTGCTTTTCATACCAACAATAATTAATCTGATAGCATCGTATTATGTTATACTATTTCTCTTTGAAGATAAAATAAAGAACTATACTAATCATATGATAGAGGACGAGGATATAAAAGATAAAAGGTTGGCCTATACAGCCTTAATACTTTTAGTAATAACAGTTATTCTATTTTTCGTTTTGAGCACATTAAGGATAGACATACTACTTGCCTCTCTCTTTACCTCATCGTTTTTACTTCTCATCTCTAAGGAGAGAAGAAGTATAATCCAGAGAGTTGATTGGAGTACAATACTTTTCTTCGTAGGGTTATTCATCTTTACCAAAGGCTTATTCGTCGGAGGAGTAATATCATTTATTTACGAGTTCCTACCACCACCTACCAACGTATTAACTATCATGGTCTCAAGCATTTTATTAAGCCAGGTTTTAAGTAACGTACCGTTAGTTGCGATTTACATTCCAGAGATGCAAGAATTAGGGGTTGGGACCTTATTGAACTGGTTAGCTTTAGCTGCTGGTAGTACAATTGCGGGTAATTTTACAATACTCGGTGCGGCAAGTAATGTAATAATTTCAGAGGCTTCAGAAATTAGGGGAGGAAAAAGTTTTAACTTTATAGAATTTATAAAATACTCGTTGCCCGTACTCCTAGTTAACTTTGTTGTGCTTTATCTATTCATTTCTTTGGTTGGAACAACCTTGATACAGCTACTAACTGCATCTCATTAGTACCTTCGGCTATTTCCATTATCTTAGCATCTCTGTAAAGCCTTTCCACCTTAGAACCGCGGTTTAATCCGTGACCACCGAAAATATGTAATGCCAGACGAGTCACTTCAGTCGCGGTAACTGCAGCATAATATTTCGCCATTGAAGCCTCAGTTAGTGCCTCAACACCCTTATCTAATAAAGAAGCTGCCCTCCACGTTAATAACCTTGAAGCCTCAACCTTTATATATGCATCTGCTAAGTTAAAGCCTATCCATTCTTGCTCTATTATTGGCTTACCAAACTGTTTCCTAGTTTGAGCCCTCGTTATTGCTTCTTCCAGTGCACCCCTCGCAATGCCTACCGCTATCCCCGCATAACCGTTTCTACTTATCATTAAGGCTTTTAATGCACCTCTATATCCATCTCCTTCTTTCCCTATTATACTATCCTTAGGAATTCTAACGTTGTTAAATTTAACGTAAGATACTCCAGCACCTCTAATTCCCATCAAATCGAGTTTGTGGATTTCAATACCGGGAAGTTTTGAGTCAACCAAAAGTAAGGAAATCCCTTGCCTATCGCCGGGGTTACCACTTGTCCTGGCGAGCACGACCATCTTTGTAGAGAAGGAGGCCGCACTAGTAAAAATCTTTTCACCATTTAAGACTAGTTCGTTACCATCAGGTTTAGCAGTGGTTTGTAACGCTCCCAAATCTGATCCAGCCTGAGGTTCTGTCAAAGCTACAGCGTAAATCTCTTTACCTTTAACTCCTTTTTCTATCCACTCTTGCGCGGAATCTCCTCCAACTGACATTAGTAATTGTAATGCATTATGTTGTGTGTGTAATGAATGCCCAGCACCACCACTCTCAGCACCGAGCTCCTCAGTCGCTATTGCGAAAGCTACTTCTCCTAAACCTAACCCTCCGTATTTTGGTGGTTCTTTCATTCCTAAAAGACCCATTTCTGCTAAGTCTTTTAGTATCTTATCTCCTCCCTCATTCGTTTCGTCCATTTGCTTTGCATATTCCCTTACCGTTTTTTGCGCATATTCCCTTATTTTAGCCCTATACTCCTCTAATTCCTTTGATAATTCAAACATCTTGCGTGTATAAGTATTTTAAACAATTTAAATTTTTAAGCAGTGAATGAAGAACCGGTTTATTGATAAACCAATAATGAAGAACCATATTGGCATCCCCATAACAATCCTTAGCTACCTTTGAGGTAAATTACACCCCTCCATTAACTCCTTGAACTTTCGAAAGTACTCCTTTCTCGTAAAGATCCAGAGCATTTTCCTTCAATTAGAATAGGACGAATGGGTGTGTTTACCCGTGGCGCAACTTATCCTTACTTTTAATTACTTCTAATTCCACCACGGGTTAAGGGATCATACACAGTCACCCATTGGGGCTAGTAAAGGGAAACGCCACTACCCTCCCATCCAGTTTTTCACTCCCCAAACCTCGTGAGCAGAGCCCGTCATCAGTTAGGGGGATTATCAATAAAAACTACTTCGGTAATACTATATATAAACACAACTTGTCAAAACGATAATTAGATTAAAAATAACGAGTAGTTACGTAGAAACGTTACAGTCTTTACATACTTACTAGCAAAGACTTCTCTCTCCTTTGCCCTAAACTTTATAAAGACAAGTTGGAATTAAAAACTATGGGGTATCTAGCCCTCTGACTGCCTCGCAGAGGGCTGAGTGAGGAGGGCTTCCTGCCGTGTTAATATATATAATACAAATTCTCTTAACTCTGATAATGTTAGCCCACGTTTCTTATTTAGACATTAAAACCAGAGAAGTGGACTTAAAAATCTGGCTCATTTATATGCCTTTAGTTGCTTTCTTCTATTTTGATTATGATAAACTTAACTTATTCCTCTTCATATATTCTGTAGTGTCTACTAACTTGCTAATCTATATATTTTACAGAATGTCTTTAATGGGTGGAGCGGATTTATTCCTATCCCTAATACTCTCCTTTAGTAATTCAGTGGTCTACCCCTTATTCCCTTCTTACTTATCGGAACGTGGTATGGAACCATTAATAATATTACTTTATTCAACATTCTTAATAGTCCTTATAGGGATAATAAATGCCGTAAGGAACTTGAAATACTTAAATAAAAATGAGCCTTTATCAGTTAAGCTTGTCCTAGCGTTTTCCGCTAAGAGGATGAAAGTTAAGGATTTTATTAACTCTAAATTTCTATTCCCTTTAACCCAAATAGATGAAAAAGGGAATAGGAGCATTAGGACTACTTTTTCAGTAGAGGAAGATGATGCTGAGTGGAGAAAGAAATACAAAGACTACATGGAGAAGGGATTAATCAACGGTGATGAATATATTTGGGTAATGTGGGGTGTACCGGTAATTCCATTTATAGCCCTAGGATATATTCTAAGCCTTATAATCGGTTTTCCTTTTATCTAGACTTTTATAACTAAATAGAGTATTATAAGTCCCACTAGGTCTAGCGAAGCTATAACTGCTGACGGGTAAGCGTAAATTGGATTATCATATTCTGACCACATCATAAATGAGGCTAAAAGTACTACCTCTTGTAATACTAAGATTATGCCTAAAGAGAAGAGTAGGGCAGTTAACTTACTCTTTACCACATCTCTGGTTGAGAAAAGTTCTAAGGATATAAGGACGGCAATTATGACAGATACTATAACTAGAGAAATATTGATCATCCATATGTGTAACATATTTACAACCTCCTCCACACCCTTTTTAAAATTTTACCTAAATTATGCTCTGTTATTTTCTCCAATTTTCTTGTTATAAATTTGAAAATTGTCTTTGAGGTTGTAAATCATTTAGCATTTTACTTCACGTTTTCGCTTTCTTGAATCCTTAAATATAGCGGACCCGCCGGGATTTGAACCCGGGACCACCGGCTTACTTCTACCGGCCCTTAATAGAAGGCCGGCGCTCTGTCCTGGCTGAGCTACGGGTCCAACTAAAAAGAAATCTAACTAAAACACTTAAAGGTTTTTCGGTTAGGAAAAAATTACTCGTATTCGCGCCAGACCTTACCGCATTTAGTACACTTGTAAAACCTAGTAGGCGGTTCGTCTGCTCTTCTAGTTTGGAGAATCCAGAAATAAGCTTCATCATTACCGCAGCTAGGACAAATTACGCCTTTAGTTATTTGTGCACCAGTGGGCGGAGTTTCGCTTTCTAATACCAAAGTTTTCTCTTTAGCAGAATGCTTCACTGTAGTGGTTATCTTTATGGACTGTTGAACATTTGTATCCTCATACCCACATTTAGGACATTTGTAAACGGTTTTCCCATTCTCCTTTCTAGGAACCATAATTGAACCGCATTTAGGACAGAACTTCATAATTTATCACCAATAGTTTATCCTACTTATTTTGTAGTTTATTTAATTTTCTTCCAATTTTGTCTACAATCATGTTACAAATTTCGACCTCTTCACCCTCATTCATAAAAGCCTTTACCTCGCCTTTTAATGAAGAGTTATTAAATAAGTTCAACAACTCCTCCTTACTTCTAGCGAACATAATTTTTTCTAAAAAGTTACCCCTAAATACACAAAGAGCAAAAAGAGAAGTATTCGAAGAAGATGTAACTACTGCCTTTCTGCTCTCTTTTTTCATAATTTCTTACCTTCCTCAATAAACTGGTTAGTATATTTTTCAGCTAGTTCTATTGCTTTAAGTAAAGCGTCTTTGGGAGTGATACTTTCATCCGTCAAAATCTTTATTATAATGCTATCAATTAGCGGGTGAGGTTGTGAATAAGAAGCGAACTTAACTCCCGGTATTCTTAACAACATACCCTTTATTAAATTCCCTAGAGTGTGGTCTTCGCTGTCAATCTGGAGTTCTAAGTAATTATTAGTTGATTTAATTATTTTAACTTCCACCTTTCTTCACCTGTACAGCTAATTTTCTTGTTTCAATATTTCCACAGTTAGGACACCTTAAATGTTCTTCGCCATGCTTAACCATTTTTGTACCACATATAGAGCACTTAGCGTAAACAACTCCTAAATCTTTCTGTTTTAACGTTAAGGCTATCGGGATCGAAAAGTTTATCGGCTTTGCTTTGATTATATCACCGACTCTAAGTGCATCAGTAATTTTTTCCAAAAACTTATTAGTAATCTGTGAGATGTGCACATACCCGCTCAAAGGGCTACCCAAGGGTTTCTCCTCAATACTTAAGATATTAACTAATGCCGAATCTTCTTTTAAACCTACTACAACACCTATTACGTATTTACTCTTCCTCAGAGCTAGAAGACTGGGCTTCTTAAAACTTATAGAGTTAACTTTACGGTTTATCATGTCGTAAAATGCCTTACCAGCCACACTTACATAAACCTTACCGTCTTGTTCATAAGTACCCTCACCAGCAGTAAACTCTTCTATAACTCCTACTTCATCGCCAGGGAGTATTAACTCTCCTTGCTTTCTCATTTCACTCACCAAGGAAATATATATTTATCAAACTGATTAAGAATTATCATTCTTGCCTCGCCCGGGGTTAAAACTGGTTTTTCGTAATCGTAAAGGTCGTCAATTGGCAGTCTAGGACATGAGGTTACGACAAAGACATCTATATCACCATTATCTATATTTCTTAAAGATTCCTTGGACAATGACCTATTTGAAATAACGATCACCTCGTATCCTTTTTCCTTTAGTTTCTTTTCGAAGTACTTAACCATTAAAGGCCTATTCTGACCAACTTTAACCCCTTGTATAATAGCCCAAGACTTTCCGTCAATAGCCTTCATAATCTTACCATATCTGACTTTAATAATTTTATAAACCTCCTCCGTAAGGTCTTCATTTTTCTGAGTATAGGGGTCTACTTTTATTACCGGCTTATTAACAGCTAAGCCTAATCCTAAAGCGTGAAAATATCCTCCGGATACATTAACGTAAACATCAGCATCTACCTCACCAGCCTTATAATCACACCCTAATATTTGCCCATCATACATAAATGGTGACGATGGTTTCCCTATTATTACTTCGAATTCCTTTAGCTTAGCCTTCAAGTCCTTAAGCAAATGCACGTGTTGAACAGTGGCAGTTAACGATACCTTTTTAGCGTTGTACTTGTGAAAAATTGGCTTTAAGTCCTCAATTTGTTTCTCATTTATTTCCAAATTACTCTTAACTTCCACAAACAATGTAGGAAATTTAGGATAATACCATGTATAAGGAGTGTGACCGAAGTGTACTATTAAATCCACTTTAAGTAAAGACGCTTCATCTTCTGCTATGTCACATGCTCCCCAACTTGGTTCGGAGGATATTATGAATTCTACTTGTGGCAATCTTTCCTTCAACTGTTTTACTACATTAATAGAAAAAATTTTTAAACCTTCTGGGAATTGTAAGAGAACACGTTTAACATTTCTTCTCTTTAACTCATCTACTACCTTGTCTATCTCGAAATCGTAACTCACTGCGTTACTGCCTCTTTCTTTAAGGGTACTATGTCTATCCTAGTCCTTATCGATACTTTTGAAGCTGCCATCCTTAGGGCTTCTTTAGCAAATTGTAAATGTTCCTTCTTGACTCTCACGTACATTATAATATCTCCCAATCTTTCAATTCTAGCTGCTGTACCTATAGGCTTTCCAAAGGACAATCTCATACCGTCTTGCAATCTGTCCGCTCCCGCAAATGCCATCATCTTATTCTCCCTTATAACGTGGTGCGGGTATTTGGTTACTACTAAGAAGAAGTTCTGTTCTGAGGCTAACTTTTTAGTTAGATACTTTAAAGCTAATACGCGTGAGGCTTCTAAAGCGTTATGCCTAATTTGTCCTTTTTCAGTACTAACTAATCTCACCTCATAATCGTAATCACCATTAGGATTACCCATTGTGAATTTGGTTATCTTAGGCATTGGTACACCTGGAATGTACTCCTTTCTAGTATATGCTGGGCCAGAAAAATGCCTATAGCAACGACCGGGTCTTAGTGGCATGTGTAGAGATTAAGTCATACTATTTTAAATGTTTTGCTTACTTAACAGTTGAAAGGGTCTTTTCTAAAGTATTTATATGTTGCAGGATCTCGTCAACAGTATTTCTCAAAGTCATGATATCCGAGGGATTTTTAATTTCCATAGTCACGACAACTACTATTTCAGAACCCTCATTCCTAGTAACTATTTCCATGCCCATGGGTAAGTCAATGTTATCAACTTCTATACTTTTAGCTATTACACTTGCGTTATTCGACTCAACCCTTATTGATACTCTCATCCTCAACTTTTATTAATCCCTCCTTTAAACTCGTAGGATTAAAGTATCTACTAGTATAAACTCCATCATTGCTTTTAACATATACGGGTTTATCTTTACGTGTCTTACCTTGCTGTAACAATATCAACTGTAATAGAAGTGGCGACTTTAAATCCGACTCCACAATAACGTATGAGCCTTTTTCGACAATATTACCAATCTTGAACCCCTTCCCTATTTCTTCTCTGTACTTCGACGTTAACAATTCCGCGTAGTTAGGTGTTATTACTAGCTGGAAAATATCGCCTATTCCCTTAACGTCAAGAAAGTATAAAGACGCTAAAGCTAACTCTAACGAGTCGTATTCAAGATAATAAACCCTATCTGTAACCAAATCGTCACGCGTAAATTTCTGGTTAATTTTCAAAATATTTGTGATAAGTTTGAAAATGAGCGTGTTTGTTTTCTTTTCATCAATTTCCTCTAGCTTATCAGTCTCATTTATTCCTATCTCTTTGAGATTTTTTATAGTAACTTCTCTGTTACCGCTCATTTCTGGGATATAAGGATCTATTGAAGTCGTTATCGAAAAAAACAGTGGTAAATTCTTATAATTGGGTAGTTTTAAATTTTTTTCTATTATTACCCCTAAGTTTACCATATCGTTTACTATATTCCTTTCGAATTCTGTTAGCCCTCTCCTCTCTATTTCTAATGAAGAGAAGATTCCAGTTAGAATGGGAATTATGTCATCAACTGAAATGGGAAAAATTGATGAGAAAGCTGACCAACCTATAAAATACTCCCTCCCTTTAAACGATATAGACTTTCCTTGGCTAGTCGCGTTTAACTTGACATTACAGTTATCTAATGTGAAGGACAAAGAGAAATCTCCCTTTGCGTACTTAGCTAATAGAAATGAGAAGATTAACTCGTCTACGTTATAATGCGCTTTAACACAGATATGATCAAGTATAAGTATTTCACTTATCAAATTTCTTAAATCTTCCTTAGAAGGTTCCTTTAAGTAGTTTTCCATACTGCTTTCACTTCATCTTTTAACTCACTTAACTTTATATCCTTAACATAAATCAGACCAAACGCAAAAGATACGAGTTCTAAAATTCTGATTTGAAGAACAAGCAGTGGGGGAACCAATGCGGTTAGAGCTAATTCTGCAACTCCGGCAGCAGAAGGGATAGGCACTAGTAGAGCTACTTGATAAGTAACGTTTACAGTAATTGAGAAGAAGAATGAATTAAAAAGTAAGTAAAAAGGAATTGATTGTATTATATATGCTAAAGCCGTTAGAAAAACTGAAAAAGTAGTAAGGACTGGATTTGACATCCTACTTTTTACGGCTTCTTTTCCATTCAAATAAGCGTTCTGAAGAGGCTTTATATACTTTATAGAAAATATCAAGTTCTCTATTTTGTTTAAAGACTTATGAGAAGTTCCATAGACATATCCGATACCTCCTATCCAGAGGACTATGTTAGCTAATGCAGTTAAAACTAGAATTAGTTCAACTGGTGAGAAATGAAACCATATAAGGATAAGAAATAAAACCGATAAAACTACTACGTCGTAAAAAGATTCATATAAGGAAATGGAGAACGCCTTATCTAATCCCATTTTCTTACCTTTAACATAAAATATGGCCCTACCTAAATCTGGACCTAAAGCCCCGGGTATTACTAAACTCACGCCGTTTGCAAAGAGCCTTGATCTATACGTAATAGAAATTGGTAACCCGGAAATTTTTGAATCTCTATATGCTAACAACCCTATTTGTAAAAAATAGGATAAGAAAAAAAGCCCCACAAAATACGGGTTCATTTTAAGGAAGACATTCGCTGGATTTATGTGAAATATTAGCGTGTAAGCTACTATAACAATGATAGGAAGGAAAACCGTAAATAGAAATTTCTTTTCCACGGGTTAATTAATGGGATACTTTTTTAAAACATTTTCCATGAGGATAACAAATTATGAAAGAATTATCATCTTTTTCAATTCTGATCGAATCACCATTATAATCTGTTTTCACAACCCTTAATCCGCAATTAAGAGGAAAATTAAATTTTAAGTACTTATACTCACCCAGACTACAAGCTTCACACCTTTCATTTCTCTTTATCAGAACTTTATCAACCCTCAAACTCCTCATATCCACGTAATACAAATACTCGCCGTTCTCGATACCCCTTAAATGGTTAAGCATTAATTGCACTTGAATCCCAGTAATCACGTCTACAACCGTATCTAAAGTCCCAACAGTCTCGCATGCGTTTTCATCATTTCCCTCATAACTCATAAAACAAGAGAGACAAGCAGATATTTTAGGAATAACTAATTTGGCAGAGGCATATTCACCCATAATTCCACCGTAAATTAGTGGAATGTTTAATTTAACGCACGCATCATTAAGCAGTAATCTATAATATAAATTATCTAACGCATCAAAAACATAATCACTGCCCTTAATTAACTCCTCTACATTCTCCTTAGTTATTATATCAGTAACTGGAAATATTTTAACATCAGAATTAATTCTCCTTAACTTTTCAGCACAAGCCAAAACTTTAGGCTTACCAACATCATTCTCGTCAAATAAGTGGGTCCTATGCAAATTACTTACTTCAACTATATCAGCATCAATGATCTTTATCTGTCCTACCCCGAGTCTTGTGAGGAGTTCGGCTAATGCACTACCCAGAGCACCACAGCCTACAATAGTTATTTTTAATTCTCTAAGTTTTAATTGTAAGTCTAAGCCTAACACTAGCAATTGTCTTGAGTACTTTTCCACAAGGTATTAGTTATAACAAAGCTTATAATTAAGTATTTGAAAAAAGTGGTGGGGGCTTGATTTTGCGCCAATGGAATCAGGTGGTGGGCGTGATGGAATTCCAATATCATTAGAAGAATTAAATAAGTTAAAAACCATAGCAGAAAGGGCTAGGAAAAATGTAATAAGAATGCTATTCTATGACCAGACAATCCATGTGGGTTCGTCACTGAGTAGTATAGAAATATTAACAACTTTAATATTCAGGTACTTAAGAGAGAGTAAAGATCCAATAAATAAAGACTGGTTAATACTAAGTAAAGGACATGCAGCTCCAGCTTTATATGCAGTCCTTGCAGAGAAAGGATATATAAGCGAAGACGAATTATGGAAGATTCAAGATATTTCTGGAATACTACAAGGACATCCAGAAATATTCATACCGGGGGTTGATATGGCAACAGGTAGTTTGGGCCAAGGTTTAAGCTTTGGAATAGGTGTAGCACAAGGGATTAAAATGAGGGGAGGAAGTGGTAGAGTATTCGTAATAATGGGCGATGGAGAACAAGATGAAGGTGAAGTGTGGGAAGCAATGACTCATGCAGTTGCTAGAAAATTAGATAACCTAATCGCTTTCATAGAAATAAATGGGTTCCAGTTAGATGAGTCTACAGCTAACGTAAAGCCTAAAGACTTCCTACCCGAAGTGTGGAAGGCCGTTGGTTGGAAGACACTTCATTGTGATGGCCATGATTTCGGAAGCATAATAGGTGCTGTGGAGGAAGCATTAAAGGCTAAATCGCCCGTGGTTATCTTTGCAAAGACAGTTAGAGGAAAAGGTTTCCCTCCAATAGAAAACTCTAAGAGACAGAGGTCGACTCCGGATGATGCAAGGAAGTATCTCCTCAATGCGTGAAACTTTCGGCAGATTGCTGGCTAAACTAGGAGAAAAAAATAAAGATATTGTAGTGATTACTGCTGATGTAGGGGATTCAACTAGGGCAATGTATTTCAGAGATAAGTTTCCAGATAGATACTTTAACGTAGGTATCTCTGAACAAGATATGGTGAATTTTGCTGCTGGACTTGCAGCTACGGGATTAAAACCGTTAGTTGTTAATTTCTCAATGTTCGTTATGAGGGCTTGGGAGCAAATAAGAAATACTATTGCGAGAATGAACTTGGATGTAAAATTCCTAGTAACTCATTCGGGTTATAGTGACCACGGCGACGGTTCAAGTCATCAAAGTCTAGAGGACATAGCACTAATGAGAACTCTACCTAATATGAAGGTAATAGTTCCAGCAGATTCTGCAGATATTGAGAGAAGTCTACCAGCGGTTGTTGAAGAGTTAAAGGGGCCTTTATATTACAGAATGGGAAGGGACTATTCACCACCAATAACTAACGGTTATGATTACACATTTAAACTGGGAAAAGCATACGTGCTTAAGGAAGGGGAAGACGTTACAATAATGGGGGCTGGAGTAGTACTATGGGACGCATTGAAGGCTGCTGACGAGCTAGAAAAAATGGGGATTAGTGCCGCTGTAATAAACCTATTCTCTATAAAGCCAATAGATGAAGATACAATAGAATATTATGCGAGGAAAACGGGTAGAATAGTTACTATTGAGGAACACTCAATCTATGGGGGAGTAGGATCTGCAGTTGCTGAAGTATTAGTTAGGAGATACCCAGTTCCAATGAGGTTTATAGGGGCTACAGCCTTCGGTAGGAGTGCGAGAAGTCAGAGAGACTTACTGGACTTTTACGGGATCAATTACAAATCAGTTATAAATGCTGTACTCGAATTAGTGAAGTGAATGAGTAGTGAGTTAGAGAACCTAAGAAAAGAAATTGAAAACATAGATAAACAGATAGTTGAGTTACTCGCTAAAAGGCTAAAAATTTCTATGAAAATTGGTGAGATAAAGAATAAGATAGGAAAGAGTGTAACTGATGAAAAAAGAGAAGAAGTTGTAAAGAATTATTGGATTGAAAACGCAAAAATTTTTGGATTACCCGAGTCCCTAGTTAATTCTATTTTACCCCTTATCTTTTCTTATTCTAAACTTTATCAAATAAACCCCGGACAAAAGAGAAACGTGACAATTATAGGATATGGAGGAATGGCCAGATCATTAGTATCGTTATTATCATTAGCCGGCCACAACGTTGTGGTAACAGGGAGAGACAGGAATAAGGCTTCAGCACTAGCTAACGAGTTTAAATGCGTCTATATGAACCTGGAGAACGCCTTAAAATGGGGCGAACTGATAATTCTAGCACTACCGCCTACTGCAATTGAGTACATTCGTTCAATTCTATCAAAACCCGTAATTCGAGATAAAATAGTAATGGATATATTTTCTTCCAAGGATAAGGCGTTTAAAGAATTGGAGGAAATGTCAATAAAACACTCATTTAAATTTGTGTCCACTCACCCCTTATTTGGCCCTATACTTTACCCCGTGGGAGAAAGAATTGCCATTATACCCTCAAAAAGTAGCGAAGACTCATTTAAAGAAGTTGTGGAGTTTTGGAAAGAGAGTGGGTTAGTCCCCGTAATTACAACAGTAGAAGAGCACGAAAAAACGATGGCAATCGTTCAAGTTCTATCCCATTTTTACATTTTAGGACTTTCAAGAAGTATTGAAAGAGCAAAGAGAGAGTTAGAAATAGATAAAATTAGTGATCTACAGACAACTAATTTTAGGGAGATTTTAAAGATAATTAACAGGATTAATGAGCTCTACCCAGTAATTATAGAAATTCAGAACAGTAACCCTTACGCTTATAAGGTTAGAGAGATAGGTGTTAAAGAACTCCAAGAATTAGACAAAGAGATAGGTGAAAAAACATGATATTTATTTTAAAAGAAAATGTGAGTTATTCTACCTTAAAAGAGAAATTAAATAGTTCTTCAGCGTCTTACAAATTCCTTGACTTATACGGCAAAAAGGTGATCGTAGCATGGCCAGATACTTATGTTGAAAACATACAAGACCCCAGTATTGAGCTTAGCGTGAAAAGTAAAAGACCTTATCAACTAGTAAGCAATGAGTGGAAGAAGGAGCCCACTGTAGTAAAAGTTAGAGATGCTGAAATAGGAGGGAACAAAATTACAGTGGCAGCTGGGCCGTGTGCGGTTGAAGATGAAGAACAAGTATTGACAGTTGCTAAAGCCGTGAAAAGAGCCGGGGCTAAATTACTCAGAGGTGGGGCTTTTAAACCCAGAACAAGTCCTTACTCATTCCAAGGCTTAGGAGAAAAAGGGTTACAAATACTTAGAAGAGTTGGAGATGAAGTCGGTTTACCAGTAGTTTCTGAAATCATGGATACTAGGCAAACAGAAATTTTCAAAAAATACGTTGACATGATGCAGATAGGTGCTAGAAATGCACAGAACTTCGATTTATTAAAAGAAGTAGGGAAAAGCGGGTACCCAGTACTTCTGAAAAGAGGTATGGGAAATACTGTTGAGGAATGGTTATTAACCGCTGAGTATATCATGTTAGAGGGTAACGGTAACGTAGTGTTATGTGAAAGAGGAATAAGGACTTTTGAAAAAGCTACTAGATTCACAATGGACATTGGCGGTATGATAGCAGCGAAATTACAAACACACTTACCAATCTGTGCCGATCCTAGTCACCCGGCCGGGAAGAGGGAATTAGTTCATTCCCTAGCATTAGCTGCAGTTGCTGCGGGCGCGGATATGCTATTGATAGAAGTTCACCCTCATCCTGAGAAGGCCTTAAGTGACTCTGAACAACAATTGACACCAGAATCATTTGAAGTCCTGATGAATAGGGTAAAGGCGTTAGCACAAGCATTAGGTAGAACGGTATGATAACTTTCTCAGAAAAGTTCTGTAATACTGAAACAAAAGTAGTAGTAGGTTCTGGTGCACTGAAAGAATTAGAAGACATTAAGGAAAAAAAAGCCGTATTTTACTCTAGAAAAATAAACATACAGAATGTGAAAAAACATCTTATCGGAGATTATGTAGAAATTCCCATGGATGACGGTGAAGAAGCAAAGGAAATTTCTTATGCTCTGAAGTTAGTAAAAAAGCTCTTTGAGAAAGGGTTTGATAGAGGTGATTACGTAATAGCTGTGGGCGGAGGTACAGTTACAGATGTTGTAGGTTTCGTGGCTTCAATTTACATGAGGGGTTTAAACTTAGTAAACATTCCAACAACACTTCTTGGAATGGTTGATGCTGCAATTGGAGGAAAGACGGGGGTAAATTTTGAAAACGTGAAAAACGTGATAGGAACTTTTTATCAACCGTCTTACATAATAGAGGACTTGGACTTTATTTCAACATTACCGCTTGAAGAAATAAGAAAAGGATTAGCTGAGGTCATAAAATATGGGCTAGTACTAGATAAGGACTTATATGATTTCCTAGCGATGAATAAGGAAAAAGTTTTGAATAAAGACACTGAAGCGATGGAATACGTTGTTTATAAATCAGTACTTAATAAAATTTCGGTAGTAAAGGAAGACGAAAGAGAAACTAAAGGGATAAGAATAGTACTTAATTTCGGTCACACAATTGGCCACGCGATTGAAGCTGGTTCTAATTTCTTAATACCTCACGGTTATGCAATATCTGTAGGAATGATTTGTGAGGCTAAAATAGCTGAGGAAATGGGTTACTCTGAAGAAGGAGTTGTCGAAGACACAGCATGGATTTTATCACATTACGATTTGCCAATTTCAGTAGATCAGTTGGGGGAGAAAATTGATGTCGAGAAGGCATTATCAGCGATAAGCAAGGATAAAAAAGTGAGAAATGACTTGATATTAATGCCGTTTCCTACTAGGATAGGTGATTGGAAAAAAGTAGAAGTACCAATAGAAACACTTAAGGGGTTTGCTGAACAATGCTTGAGATAAACTATAACACAAAACTTCTTGGAGTAGTTGGTGAAAACATCCCTTACACGCTTTCCCCCGCGATTCATAATTTCTCTTTTCAGAGGCTGGGCATAAATGCAGTTTATTTAGCCTTCGATATTAAGAGAGATAAATTTTGTCAGACATTTCCCGGTCTGCTTAATATTGCTTATGGGCTAAACATTACAATACCTTACAAAGAGGAGAGTATGAAATACGTAGAGGTTACTGAAGAGGCTAAGGAAATAAAGGCTATAAATACTATTTACAACGGAAAAGGATATAACACTGACTACTTGGCCGTTTTAAACTTAATAAAAGAAAAAGTGGACAGAATAGATTCTTGTACCGTGTTTGGTGCCGGCGGAGCAGCAAAGGCCGCGGTTTTCGCAGTATTAAAACTAGGCTGTAGAGTGGATATAATCAATAGGAGTAGGGAAAGGGCTGAGAGGTTAGTAAAGGAATTTTCAAATTTAGGAAGCATATCTATAACGAGCTCGTGTAAGGAAGCTGACGTTTTGATAAATACTACACCAGACCCTAATTTTATACCGGACGAATGTGTTAACAAGACAAAGAAACTTGTAGTGGAATTCGTTTATAAGCCAGTTAAAACTAGCCTAATCTCTAGGGCTGAAATGAACGGTTTAAAGATAATAAACGGGCTGGAAATATTAGTAAGACAGGCGATGGAGGCTGAAAAGATTTGGTTTGGTAAATCGTTAGATGATATTGAAGTGGTGAATTACTTATATGCCAGGAAACTCGTTTGGTAAACTGTTCAGAATAACGACCTTTGGCGAAAGTCACGGCCCTATGGTTGGAGTAGTAATTGATGGGGTTCCCGCCGGGCTCTATTTAAGCAAAGAGGACATTGCTTTTGAACTAGAGTTCAGAAGGCCGGGAAAAAGAATGGTTTCTGGGAGGAGGGAAAAAGACGAGCCGGAAATAGTTAGTGGGATTTATAATGGAAGAACTACTGGAGCACCCATCACAATCATCATTAAAAATACTGACGTTATCTCATCACTGTACGAGGAAGTACATTATAAACCGAGACCCGGACATGCAGATTTACCTTATATAATGAAGTACGGTTATGAGAACTGGGATTACAGAGGTGGAGGTAGAGCTAGTGCTAGAGAAACCGCATCTAGAGTTGCAGCAGCAGCGATAGCTAAAAAATTGCTAATGCTAACTGAAACATGGATTGCGGGTCATCTGAAGAGCCTAGGGCCTATAGAATTAAATGAGGATGTCACTTTCGAAGAAGCACTTTGTTCAAAATACAGTACAGTAAGGGCAAGTAAGAAGTGGTTAGAGGAGAAATATGAGGAGTTAATAAAACAAGCTACAGTTGAGGGTGATAGTTGGGGAGGAGTGGCAGAAATTATAGTCAAAAACCCACCCATAGGTTTAGGTGAACCAGTATTTGATAAACTAAAGGCAGATTTGGCTAAGGCTTTACTCTCAATCCCAGCAGTTGTGGGATTTGAATATGGGCTCGGTTTTAAAATGGCTAAAATGAAGGGAAGTGAGGCAAATGATGAGATTGTTCTTAAAAACGGTAAGCTAGGATGGAAGTATAATAATTCCGGTGGAATACTAGGCGGGTTATCAAACGGTGAGGATATAATCTTACGTTGTGCGTTTAAGCCAACTAGTTCGATAAGAAAACCGCAAAAAACGATTGATTTAAGAACGTATGAGGAAACGACTATTTCGGTAATAGGAAGGCATGATCCAGCAGTCGCAATAAGGGGTGTTTCGGTAGCGGAAGCCATGGTCGCATTAACAATAGCAGACCACGCAATGAGAGCTGGATATATTCCGAGTGTTAAACTAAGTGAGGAACAAGCAAAGTTAATAGAGGAAAGGTGGAAGAAGTATATGGAAGCATGCAAACCTATGCAGGGGTCTCAGTAGTTAACGCTATACCTTCGTGGTACGGCTCTTCAATTGCAATTGATTTAAAGGTAGAAGTGACAATAGAGGAAAGTAAAGAATGTATTTCACATACACCATTAGTAGATAAAATCGTTGATTATTTCAGGGGGTATTTTAATATACCGTGTCTGAGAGTTAAGGTAAATTCTGAGATTCCACCCAGAAGTGGGTTAAAGAGCAGTAGTGCTGTGTCGACTGCATTAATTGCTGAAATTGCCAAAAAATTTGATATAAAGATAAACCCGGCAATCTATTCTTCTATGCTTTCTATAATGGCAAAAGTTTCGGTAACTGGTGCATTAGATGACGCTACAGCTTCTTATTTTGGTGGTGTCTCTTTCACATACAATAAGGAATTTAAGATATTAGAGGTAAGGGAACCCCCAGAGCTCTCCGTAATACTATTGCCTTACGGTAATAGGAGCATTTCAATTAACGTAGATGAGATGAGAAAGTTTAGGTATTTATTTGAAGAGGTATTTAATATGGCGAGAAAGGGGGATATAATAACGGCTATGAAAATAAACGGGTTAGCGGTAGGAAGTATATTGGGCTATGATCTAAAACCGGCAACGATGGCATTAAAGGCCGGAGCTTTAGCGGCTGGAATAAGCGGAAACGGTCCTTCAGTTTTTGCAGTGACTAAACCGGGTGATGAAGGACCAATAATTGACGTTTTTGAACAATACGATAACCCAATAGTAACCAGGGTGGTAGGGATATGCAAGCAAAGGTTAGAAGATCTAAAATACACGGTATTATAAGAGCTCCTCAATCAAAGAGTTTCGGAATTAGACTTATCCTATATAGCTTACTTTCTAAAGTAAAGCTAAAAGAGATTAACCCTTCAGAAGACATAAAGGTCGCCATTAACGTTGTAAAAAGTCTGGGAATTAAACAAAAAGGGAATGAGTTCCTAAGAGAAGGCAGCCTAATTACACCAAGCTCTCTTTACTTCGGAGGTTCTGCAACTACCCTTAGAATGACCATACCAATCCTCTCAGTCTTAGGGGGGAAAATTTTACTTGACGGAGATGAAAGCTTAAGGAAGAGGCCTATTAACGCTGTGATAGAAGCACTAAAAGACCAAGTTAGGTTCTCCTCAACTTCATTACCGACTTATATGGAGGGTAAGTTAAAAAGTGATAAGATAGCGATAAGGGGAAATGAAAGCAGTCAATATATTTCTGGATTTATGTACGCGTTTTCCATTTCAGGTGGTGGTGAGATAGAATTAATCCCCCCGGTTTCATCAAAAAGTTATATTTATATCACCGCGGATTTACTTAATTCGCTAGGGGGAGATATCAGAATTCAAGGCAATAAAATAATAGTTAATGAAGGGAAATTCAGAGAATATGAAGGGGAAATCCCCGGCGATTATGCATTAGCGTCATTTTACGCGATAGCGTCGATAATAACGGATGATGAGAAAGGCGTAATAATACAGAACTTATATAACCCGCCGTCTTACGAGGGAGACCACAGTATAGTGAAAATCCTCGAGGAAATGGGCGCGTACTCTAAGGTTGAAGGAAATAGCTGGGTAGTGAGAAATAGAGGAAAGCTTAGAGGAATAAAAGTTAATATCGATGATATGCCAGACTTGGCTCCTTCTATAGCCTCAATTTCACCATTCGCTGAAAGTGACACAATAATTGAAGGCATTAGTAGACTGAAGACGAAAGAGAGTAATAGAATCGAGACAATATCTACCACTCTTAGAAGTTTTGCTGTAAATGTTGAGGTTTTTAATGACGAGAAAATGATAATTTACCCTTCTATGCCTAAATACGGGAAAATAGTATGCCCAAACGACCATAGAATTGCTATGATGGCTGGAGTATTATCTTTATATTCTGGTGGAGAAATAGAAAATGCTGAGTGCGTGAATAAAAGTAACCCTTACTTTTGGAAAGATTTAATTTCCTTAGGAGGAGATATAAGACTAGTATGACTTTTATAGTAGCCTCGTTACCAGTTAGAAAGCTAAGTGACTTAGAAAAAATTAAAGATTTAACTGACGCTGATTATGTAGAACTTAGATTAGATTATATGAACCGATTACCAGACACACAATCTTTCGTTGAACTTACTAAAAATTATAAGGATAAGATTATAGTCACAATTAGGGAAAGGGATGAGGGAGGAGTGAATAGTATAGACCCTAAAGTCAAGAGTGAATTCTTAAAGAAACTTTCAGAATTAAATTACCTTTATGATGTTGAGGCTAAGTTCGCGTTAAAATATAATATACCCTACGAGGGAAGGATTGTGTCAGTTCATTACTTCGACAGAGTTCCACCGTATGAAGAAGTGAAAGAAATCCTTTCCAAATTTACTAACTGCATAAGGAAAGTAGCTGTTATTGCGAAACCTGGCTATAAACAGTTATTGGCTAGGTTATTAGAAGACTTCCACGATATATCTGTGATGCCTATGGGAAGTAACCCGTTGGAGAGAATTGCTTTCAGTTTACTTGGTTCTAATTTAGTTTATGGACACGTAGGGGAGGAGACTGCTAAAGGTCAGATGCATTATAAAGATCTAAAGAAAATTTTGAATTACGTCTCGATTATAACTTCATCTCCCACCACTCTTACTGGGTAAACTTTTAGTGGCTTTTTAGTAGCCCCCTTTCTAGCTTCCCCCGTTTTTAATGAGAAGTGAGTAAAATGGCATTGACATATTAATTCCTCTCTTATTACCACACCCACCTTATAAAGGTCACATCCTAAATGAGGGCATTTATTATCAAATGCATAATACTTACCAGCACCTAGATATATTAAGAGGATCTCCTTACCGTTAACGTTTAATTTCTTTTTTTCCCCGGGTTTTAATTCTCCAGCTTTAAGTTTTAACACTAATACGATAAGTTTTTTAAGATTTAAGGCTAATCTTACTTGTTCCCCCTTGATTTCTTTAAACCATTAATAGTTTTTAAGCACATACCAAAAATCATATACGAATGATTTATAATGGCAGAATACGAAATTATAGTTAGAAAAGAGAGGTGTAAAAGATGAATATAATTGAAGAAGGGCTAGTAAATAAGGTCGACTATCGTTTAATAGAGATAAATAGTATCTCTCCCACTGCTGAAGTTGTAGTACTCGTGATAACCTCTAAGCCTCCATCAAATGAAATAGTAGAAGATGTTAAGAGAGTAGCTAAAGTTGTAATGGTAATACCTTTCTTGTCGACCATAAAAGTACAAGGAAAAGTTAGAGATATACTTTCACTTACTGGAAAAGACTACGTAAAGTTCATAATGTTAGAAGAAGTTTTAGCTAAGCTTGAAGAATTCCTATAATGTGGAACTTAGGGAATGGCAAGAGAAGCTGAAGGATAAAGTCGCAAAAGCGATAAAAGAAAATTTTTTAGTAGCAATAAACGCGCCGACCGGAAGTGGAAAGACAATCTTTTCTCTTTTAATTCTAAAAATACTCCAAAAAAGGGGAGTATATGTTGTAAGAACGCACAATGAATATTTTCCAATTTATAGAGATTTAAAGAAAATCGACACGAAATTGTGCTTCTCCTTTATTGTTGGTAAACCCGCTTCTTGTCCTTTTGCCGATAAGGATGTCGATCCAGAAGACATAAACTGCAAATATTGTGAATTGAAAGAGGGAATAAGGGAAGTAGATACTAACGAGAAACCACCGCTCCAGCTATTAAGGGAATTAAAAAAGAATGCAATAGAGGAGAGGTTTTGCCCTTATTATTCGCTTTTCAACTCGTTACAAGAAGCTGACGTAATAGTAATAACATATCCGTATTTTTTCATTGATAGGTTCAGAGAATCTCTAGGGATAGACTTTGAGGATTATTTAGTAATCGTAGATGAAGCCCACAATCTGGATAGAGTTGGAGAAATAGAGGAAAGAAGATTAAGCGAATTTACTATTAATATGGCGATTAAAGAGGTTAAAAGTAAGGAAGCAATAAACACACTTGAAAGGATTAAGGAAGAATTAAAGAAGATTGTTCTACCGGATGAAAAATATATTAAATTAGATAGGGTTCCTCAAATTTCAACCCTTGAGCTCGAAATATTAGCAGATGAGTACGAGGATTTAAGGAAAAGAATGCTCCAAAACAAACAAATAAAAAGGATCTACTTGGGAGCTGTAATTAGGTTTTATACTCTCCTTTCCACGGGTGAATTCGCACCTTTTTCACACTCGGGTAAAATAGTATTAAAGAATCCCAATATCGGGGAGTATTTAAGAATACTTAATGACGAAAGTTATTCCTTTTTGTTAATGTCTGGAACTTTACCCCCTAAAGAATATATTGAAAAAGTATGGGGAGTAAGTAGAAGGATTTATTATGTGGACGTTGAAAAGGAGGTTAAGAAAAGAATTTCTGGGACATATGACTGTATAATAGGAATAGATATTACGTCAAAATATGATTTAAGAAGCGAAACTTTATGGAAAAAATACTCCAATTACCTTCTGAAAATCTATTACCAGGCTAAAAAACACGTTTTAGCGATTTTTCCTTCTTATGCTATGATGAATGAGGTTATGAAATATATCGATTTACCTAAATACATAGAAAAAGAGGACACAATAATTGATGAGGTTTATGAAGAAATAAGAAAACATGATAAAATAATTATAAGTGCTGTTGGAAGGGGTAAACTTTCTGAAGGGATAGAGCTTACTGAACAAGGCAAAAGCTTAATAAGTGATGTGGTAATAGCCGGAATACCTTATCCACCACCGGATGACTACTTGAAATTAGTTGCTCAAAAATTGTCTGAGAAACTTAACGGAAAGGAGGAGGAGTTTTTGTTTAAAATTCCCGCATTAATCACTGTAAAGCAGTCCATTGGTAGGGCTATAAGGGGTGTTGACGACCACGCTAAGGTTTGGCTTTTAGATAAGAGATTTGATTCTCTTTGGTGGAAGAAAAACCTAAATTGTTTTAATGCAACTAAGATGAGGCTATGAAAGTAGAAATTTTCACACATAGGACTTGCACAGAGTGTAATATGTTACTAGAGTTTCTAGAGCAAAAAGGCCTACTCGGCAAAGTAACTGTAATAGACACAGAGCTTTACCCCTTCATAGCCTTTGAGAGAGGTGTAATATCTACACCTTCGGTATTCATAGATGGAAAATTAGTTTTTGCTGGAGTAGTTGATTATGAGGAATTGGAAAAATTACTGAGGGGGGAGAATGTAAAAGTCACCATAAATAAGGATGAGTTAGTGCAGAAGTTAATGTTCGGAATTATTAATTCTTTTGCTGCAACAGCATGGCTTTATGTAAATAGAGATTTTGATGCGTTCATGGCACAAAGAGATTTCGTATTAGCTGTTACATCATTATCCCTTGTGGATCAACAAACAGCGAATGAATATTATAATTATTTAAGGAACGTTATGGTAAAAGAAGGAGAGAAATATCTAGAGGAATGGAAGGATAAGATGCTCAGAGTTATAGCTGCTAACTTCATAAGAGAGCTATATTTCCTTTATGAGAGGAAGTTAAGTAATGAGGAGATAATGAGTAAATATCCTTTAGAAGTCTTTGCCCACTGGTTAATGATAAGAGGTGGTACTGTAGGTAGGGTAGGCTTAAGAATTCATCCGCTGAGTGAAAAAGACACTTTAAATAGGATTAGTGAAGCTTACGTTTATATGCTTTCAAACTCATCCTCCTTATGGGACAAGATAATTAAGGAGCAAGAGGAGTTAGCAAAAAAGAGCAAAGAGCAAATTAGATTTGTAAGTTTTTAAACTTTTAAAAGATAGTATTGTTTATGACACAAGAATACAAATTGGATCTGAGAGGAAAACCTTGTGAGGAATTTATCTTAGAAATCTCTAAAATATTAGTTGCAATGAAGCCTGGAGATGTACTAAATATAATTGCTGATCCAGATAGAATAATATGTACACATCAGCTATTAAGAAATACTCCTAGGTTTCTATTTAAAGGGGATATAGTAGGGGATCATGCAGAAATAAGCATTAAAAGGTTAAGGTAGGAGCTTTTAAAATGATGATGCTCGGCTTTTTATAACTACTATTCTAGTACCTTCAGCCTTTGATATTATACCCTTTTTATTCAATAATCTCACGATGAAATCTGAATACTTGGAATTTATTCCAAAGTCATTTAGGTCTATGTACCCGTTGGTAATAATTTCTTGCATTAACAGACTTACTAATTCATCTAACTTAAGTAATACATCCTTCTCTTTAGCATATTCTAATGCAGTAGAGATATTAGCTAAAGACATATAAACTCTAGAAATTCTCTCGCAGTAAGGAACTTCGTTGGAACTTACAATAGATATTAATGTAGATAAAATGGAATTAAGTCCGACAATTTTGTCTATGTCGTATCTCTTAGTAATATCTGAAATAGAACTAGAGAGAACTGAGAGTTCGGTAAGTAAATGATTAACAAATTTTTCTAATATCTTCTGTGCATTATTAACTTTATTTATAGTAAATTGTTGTAAAGGTAAAGTAGCTAAATCTTTCTTTATCTCGAAATACTCATTACTAACTAATAACACTTGAGCTATTTCACTGGCCCTACTTAAACACAAATTAATATTCGTATTCAGTTCATTAGCGTTTATACTCTTTATTAAATCTAATATATTATCTCTATTAATTATATTTAGTTTAGAGAGATTTGAGCCAAGTATTACCCTTATATTATCTATGAACTTATTCAGTATATCAGCTATCGTTAATGTATTTTTATCTATGATAGATTTTAAATTCTTATAGAAATCTACAAAATCTTCTATCTTAACCTCATCCTTAGGAAACTGAATAGAATCTGTATGAATTCCTAGGAATTTAACGGAATCTATAAATTCATTATAGTCCCTTATTTCATCAAATATAAAGTTATTAAGCTCTATTGTTATCACCCTTCTATTATTAGTAATCTCTTCTTTCACTTCTTTAAGACAAGGCACATTTTTACACGAACCTATTTTCTGTTGTAAAGTCGTAAAAGCATTTACGTATTTATTCATTACTTCTATTACATCATTTCCATTATCTGAACTACCTTTTTTAATATCATTCCTTATGTAATATAAAATATTAATGATATTATTTATTTCTTTTGATAATGCTGACTTTAATGACTCATATTCCTTCTTGTTCTCTACTATCTGACTGTATATGTTTTGAGAGAAAATAATTGCAAAGATTACTAAGCTTATTATGGATGGTAAAAATGAATATGGAACTATTGGGTTGTAGTTTTTAACAAGCAAATAATTAGATATAACCAATGGCAAAAAACCAAATAGATTAACATACTTAATATTCATATTTAGGCTGTATATTATTGCACCAATCAACGTGAACAAGACTATTATTATTACATACTCTAATGATACAGAAGGATATAATGCAAATAAAGGTAATGAGGCTAATATGGGTATCACATAATTCTGCTCTGGTATAGATACTCCAGAGAAAAGTAAAATAGAATATAAAGGATTATATTTAATTAGGAGGAGACTTTCCGCTAATAGAAAAGCGTTAGAATTTCTAAATAGGATTACAGTAATCAATGGTATGATAAATTCGAAAACTATTGTAATTACTAAACTTTCTATGCTAGAAATGGAAACTGAAGAGAAGTTTGTAGCTAAATTTAGTATTAAATTCTTATAATTTACTCCTGTATCAGCTATAACGATAATGGGAGCTAATATCTCCCCCACCAGAAAAGATATCGCTAAAATAAATCCTCCTACTATCTCCCCTAATTGATTATTACCAGTGAGCAATACGATCATTTCATAGGATAAAAATCCGTTTATAAGCATGAATAAGACTCTCCTAACAAAGCTCTTTATATCGCCAATTAAACTACTAAGACTACTCATTAGTTGTATATACTGTACTCGAATTTATAAGAATTCTTATGCTTAATATATGAGACTTTCTGTAAAAAATTAGAAAACATAGAATTCATAATACTTTCTAACGCAAAGTTATTCTAATTAAAATATTTAACCGATTAGAAACCATTACTCATATGGCTCAACTCGTTCAATTCAAGAAATACGAACTACCACCTCTACCATATAAAATAGATGCATTAGAACCATATATAAGTGCACAAATAATAGATGTACATTATAACGGGCACCATAAAGGATATGTAAACGGAGCAAACTCCTTCCTAGAAAGAATGGAGAAAATAATAAACGGACAAATAAGTGCTGGACAATATGATATTCAAGGAATATTAAGAGGGTTAGTATTCAACATAAATGGACATAAGCTCCACTCATTATACTGGCAAAACATGGCTCCAGCTGGAAAGGGTGGAGGAAAGCCTGGCGGAGTATTAGGTGACATGATAGATAAGCAGTTTGGTAGTTTTGAAAAGTTTAAACAATTATTTACTGAAGCAGCAAACAGCTTGCCAGGGACTGGATGGACAGTATTATATTACGATATAGAGTCTGGAAATCTAGAAATAATGACGTTCGAAAACCACTTCCAAAACCATATAGCTGAGTTACCAATAATATTAATTCTTGACGAGTTTGAACACGCATATTACTTGCAATATAAAAACAAGAGAGCCGACTACGTGAATGCCTGGTGGAACGTAGTAAACTGGGATGAGGCAGACAAAAAGTTACAGAAATACCTCCAGAAATAATTTTTTTAATATCTTTAACATAATTTAGATATGGTTTCTGCAATAGTATTAGCCGGAGGATATGCAACAAGGCTTAGGCCTTTAAGCTTAACTAAGCCTAAAGCCTTACTACCTATTTTAGATATGCCTCTTCTAGATTATATACTCTCCTCTTTAGAGTCTACACCACAAATAGACAAAATTTATTTATCATTAAGAGTAATGGCAGATAAAATAGTAGAGCATATAAGAAAAGATGGAGAAGATAAACGGAATGTCATTCCAGTAATAGAACCAACAAGGTTAGGTGATGCTGGAGCGTTAAAGTATATATTAACTCAACAGAACGATTTATCGGACGACGTACTCGTAGTTTATGGAGATATATATAACGAGGTAGATTATAATAAACTCCTAGACTTCCATCAGAGCAAAGGCTGTGACGCAACAATAGTAGGGACTCAAGTAGAAGACCCTAAAAGGTATGGTGTTTTGTTAGTTGATGGTGATAGGCTTATACAGATAATAGAAAAGCCTAAGGCTCCAATCAGTAACCTTATTAATGCTGGAGTCTATGTATTTAAGAAGAAACTACTGGAAAAAATAGATGGTATGAGCATAAGTAAGGACTTTCTGCCTAGACTATTAACCAATGGCACGTGTATTACCGTTTACCCTTATAGAGGTTTATGGATGGATATAGGAGTACCTAGCGATTATATGCGTATTAACTTAGAGCTTTTGGCATTAAAATATCCTAAAGGTTACATAGATAAGGATGCGAAAGTAAGTGAAAAGGCCATTTTAAAACCACCTTTCTATATCGGAGAAGGTAGCGTAATAGGTGAGGATACAATAATAAGGAACTCAATTATAGGAAAAAGCGGAAATGTGGGAAAAGGGTGCTATATTGAGGAGAGCATATTAATGGACGATATAAGAGTAGGTGATTTTACATTAATTAAGGGGAGCATAATAGGGGATAAAAACACTGTAGGCAAATGGAGCAGAATAGAAGACTCAATCTTAGGAGATGAGGTAACAGTATATGACACAGTGCTCATCAATAAAGATACGGTAATACTGCCATACAAGGAAGTTACCGAGTCAGTGCATGATAAAGGCAAGATAATATTATAGCTCCAGAAATTATCTACAAAATAATAAAAGGAGGTAAAGGAGTTCTATAGAATATCAATTTAAACAAAGATATAACAAGGACAACTGACCCCTTCTCACAAAGGCGAAGATTTCCTCATCATCGTCCCCTTATTTATTCTGGATTGCATTTAGTAGACAGCTTGGATAGTCAAAGGGGCTTTCATTGCCGAGCTTTAGTCCCTTAGGAGAATC
Source organism: Sulfolobaceae archaeon (assembly GCA_028277025.1). The sequence continues at coordinate 63,395 of JAPYVG010000002.1, read as the reverse complement.
GATAGATGCCCCTAGCCCATTAAGTCGGAGGAGCGACGTTAGCATCATTAAGTGATGTTTTTAAAAACATTTAAATAAGAGCTATTCCACTGGCAAGGCTTTTCCGCTCCTTTTCTGTAATTGAAGTTTCACACTTGCCTTATAAGATATCTTATTCAATATAATCGGTAAGCACACTCACTCCTTTTTAACAAAGATATCCTACATGTTAAGGGTAATCTGGTTATTCCTTTTCGTCCTAACATTATCCTCTTTAATAGTAAACTCATACAGTGTTAAAATATTCCTAGAAGGACCAGTTGCTTTAATAATCAGTCAAGATGGAAGTAGTAATGTAATTTATGTCACGCAAAACACCACCTTAAACTTGCAAGGAAATATTAGTATAACTGCCTATCCGTTGCTTCCAGGATATACGATACAAATTAATGGTAAGAACGTTACATCGCTCAATTTAAACGTTACGGCACCAGAAACCATAAGGGTTATTTCCCACCCTACCTACGTATACCTCACGATAATGTTACATGGTAATGGCTATGTTAGGGTTACGTTAGAAAATGGGACTACTTATACGTTAAACAGTACTTCAAAGCTAAGGATACAAAACATGAGCTATGTTTTAATTTCAACACCCCTAAGCAGAGAGAGCATAATAAACGGAAGCCAGACGAACTTTTACATACTCTATCTCGATAACAATACAACAATTAATGTTACAATACTTAGCAGTAGTAGAAGCTCATTCTCTTTGACACCAATTAGTCTTACCGGGATAGGGCTTGGTTTAATATTGTTAGCAATTTATATATTCTTTAGAAGGAAGGAAAATAAATAAGGTTGGAATGTGAAATAGGACTATGAACAAATTAGCTAGTAGTAAAAGTGCATTTTTATTGCAGTCAGCAAACAGTCCAATAAATTGGTATCCATGGGGAGAGGAAGCTTTCAAAAAAGCTAAAGAAGAGGATAAACCAATCCTTGTTGACGTCGGAGCGTCTTGGTGTCACTGGTGCCACGTTATGGATGAGACTACGTACGAAAACCCAGAAGTTATACAGTTGATTAACGAGAATTTTATCGCAATAAAGGTAGATAGAGATGAGGACCCAGAACTGGACAAGAGATTACAAACCGCGGTAAACACGCTAACGGGGGAGTCAGGTTGGCCGTTAACAGTATTTATGACACCAGAAGGAAAAGTCTTCTTTGGTGGTACCTTCTTCCCCCCAGAGGACTCTTACGGTAGGATAGGGTTTAAAAGGCTTTTAAGGGAGATAATCCGCCTCTGGAAAAATGATAGGGAAAAGATATATAACGTAGTACAAACTTTAGACTCTTCACTTCAGAGTACAGTCCTCCAGAGAGAACCGGCGGAATGGAATAAAGTTGAAGACATAGTATCTTCTATAATTTCAAACTATGATTTCACTAATGGTGGAATTCAAGGAAATATGAAATTTCCACATCCTACTGTTGACGAGTTACTACTCCTCTACTCGTTTTTTAAAGGTGAAGACGTAGAAGCTAAACTTTCTCTTTTTACTTTAAGAAAAATGTATTACGGCGGGATTTTTGATCAAGTGGGGGGAGGGTTTCACCGATACACTGTAGACGAAGAGTGGTATGTACCGCATTTTGAAAAACTACTAATTGATAACGCTGAGCTCTTAATCGATTATACATTAGCTTATCAATATTCTAATGACGAGGAGATATTAGATGTGATAACTCTTACAGCGGACTTCATATTGAGGGAAATGAAAGTTAATCAAGGGTTTGCTAATAGTATCGATGCTGATTCTGAAGGTAAAGAGGGTTATTATTATACATGGACTGAGGGAGAATTTAAAGAGGCTTTAAAGGGAGAGGATTATAGTTACTGGATTAAAGTATTTAACGTTGATAAGGGTGCTGAGGTAGAAGGTAGAAAAGTTCTAAAAAGAACTGTTGATTTGAACGAGTTGAAGAGAAAATTCAATGATCCTATAAATAAACTAAGTCAAATAAGGGAGAAACTTAGAATTTTTAGGGAGAAAACTAGGAAATATCCGTTCCGTGACGAGAATAAATACACCTATCCCAACTGTAGAATGGCTGAAGCGTTACTTTTCTCTTACCCCTTTACTAATAAAGGGTTAAATGAGGCTTTGGAAGTCGTAAATAAACTTTCTAAGAATATAACTAGAAGGTTAGAGGGTGGAAAGAAAGGGTTACCGGAAGATTATGCATCAGCTTTACTAGCCGCTATTACAGCTTACGAAATTACTGGGGAACTTAAATATAGAGATTTAGCAATAAGTTTAGGAGAAGAAGTCAAGAATTTAAACTATGATTATCCTTTCGATACACCGAATGAATCCCCCGCGTCGCTAGCCTTAAAAGGGCTCCTAAAACTCTCAGTTATTACTGGAACCTCTTACGTCCCAACGTCTTATAGTGGTGATTCTCCGTTCTTGAGTGGTGTAGCTTATTCTATTGCTAGCTACCTAAAAGGAATTGCCCATATAGTAATAGTAGATGAAAATGATGGAAGAGGGAAGACTCTTCATAATGAAGTATTAAGATTATATCACCCATTTAAGGTTGTTGAAATAGTTAAAGAGGACTCAACTGATTTGTTACCTAAATTTATAAAGGAGATGGTAAGGTATAATAAAGGCGTTAGTAGGGCTTACGTTTGCATAGGAACTACTTGTAGCCTGCCATTAGACTCTATTGAAAAAATTAAGCAATTACTTAAATCAAAGAAGTAAAAATTATTTTTTATGAGACTAAAAGGGAGGACAGTCTTAATTGCGGGAGTAAGTAAGGGACTTGGTTACGCTATAGCTTATTTTGCAGTAAGAGAGGGTGCAAAGGTTATAGTTAATGCGAGAAACGAGGAAAAATTAAAGGAGATAGTTAAAACGCTAGGAGAAGATAACGCTAAATACGTCGTAGGGGATATCAGTACTTTAGAAGGCGCAGAAAGAGTTGTAAATGAAGCTGGAGAATTTACGGATTTAGTCATAACTATCGGTGGTTACATAGAGGACACAATAGAGTCCTTAAAGGGTCTCGATGAGATGATTACTAACCACATTAAAGCCCCCCTCTATTTAGTGAAGAGTGCTCTCTCTAAACTGAAGAGTGGATCTACAATTGTTCTGGTCTCAGCAATTAGGGGAATTTACACTCCTTTACCTTTCCAATTATCCTATAGTATAGCCAAAGCCGGGTTAGCTAAAGCTGTTGAAACCTTAGCTTCAGAACTTACTGACAAGGGAATAAGGGTTGTGGGAATTGCACCTAGCGTTATTGATGGTGAATTCCAACCCAACAGGGATTGGAAGAAATTGAGAAAGTTAGGTGATTTTAAAGCACCGCCAGAAGATTTCGCAAGGGTCGTTATATGGTTATTAACTGATGAGGCGGAGTGGATTAACGGGGTCGTGATACCAGTGGACGGAGGTGCTAGGTTGAAATGAGTGAGGTTAGTTTTACTTTTTCTTGCGACGAAAAAGAGATTAGATTTAGTTGCAATTATAAATTACTTACCTTAGACTCCCTATTTTCTGAAAAACAAAGAATTATAAAGATTTACACACAAAATATGAGGGTAAGTTACGAGAATGGTAGATTTTTTGATTCACATAATTTAATAGTCAAGAAGGGAGTTGAAGCTGAGGAGAGTATAAAAGACGGGCTAAATAACATAAGGGGAATATTAGAAGAAGGTCTACAACAAGCGTCTATTATTTACTCGATGCCGGTGTCATTAGTTAGAAAATACATTAATGACTTAGTAAACTTGAGTGTGAATCCAAAGAAATACCTAGATTTTGAAATAAATAGTATAACCATAGATCTTAATAGAGTTATTTACACTAGTAAACCAGATTTCTTATCCGAAAAGACAATAACCATAGTTTTAGGCACTAATAAGGGTTGCGTTAAGGTGGTATTAAGAGAGACCAGAGGGAACACTATTTCATATTCTGAAGACTGTAGAGACTGGACAGAAGACTCTTTAAAAACTCTCTCAATACTTAATAGCCTTCACACTACAATACTTGAGGATAAAGAGATTGTGGATTACCTAAAGCGGACAATAATAAGTTAAATAATTTTACTCCTTAGTAATACCGTGTATAAGGTATTACTTGAACCTACATTAGATGATGCTAAAAAATTTCTTGAAGACAATCTCTTTCACTCAGTGATCACTATTTTTGGGGAGTGTGAAATAACTTATAAGGGAAGAGCTTTTTCAACAGCTTCTTATTCCCCTAGAATTTTATTAATAAAGGTTGACGGTAGTGTTATCATACACGAGGCTACAAAAAGGGAACCGACTAACTGGCAACCCCCTGGGACTAGAATACTCGTAAACCTAGACGGTAGAGTCTTAAGAGTATACGCCGAAAGGAAGAGGCCAAAGGAAATATTAGAGATTCTCTTCTCTAGAGTATACTATATAACCTCTGCACAAGTATACTCTGGAAACTTCACTCTAGTGGGAAGTGAGAAGGATGAAGTAGACTTAGTTATAAATAACCCAGAACTTATAGAGGAGGGATTAAAGCCTCTGGAGAGAGAATATAGAACTCCTTACGGTACTGTAGACTTACTTGGTATAGATAGGAATGGGGTAAAAGTGGTAATGGAATTTAAAAGGGCAAAGGCGACACTTCAGGCAGTTTCCCAACTGTACCGATATGTCCTTTACTTCAGAGAGCAAGGAGAGACAGTAAGGGGAATATTGGTCTCACCGGGCATAAGTCAAAACGCTTTTAACTTACTAAAAAGGTTAGGACTTGAGTATGTTAATATTTCTGATAAGTTTAGTAATACTAGCGGATTTAGTATTAATATACCAAATTTACAGAGAGATAAGGTTAAGAAAAGAGCTTGAAAAACAGACTACTTCTCCTACACCTTCTGATCTAGTTTCAATAATAATTCCTATAAGGGGGAAAGACCCGCAACTAGAGGAAAACGTGTTATCTTTACTAAACCAAGATTACCCCAGTTTTGAAGTAATTTACGTTGTAGATAATCTAGATGATGAGTCAGTAGAGGTGTTAAAAAGACTGGATGTTAAAATAGTTGTAAATGAAGTTGAGTGTACTAATTGTAGCAATAAAATAAAGGCACAACTGACGGGAATTAAATACGCTAATGGCAAAATAATAGTCTTTGCTGATTCAGACACTAGATACCCTAAATTCTGGTTAAGGAAATTGGTGCGACCACTTTATAATGGCTATGTCGCATCAACTACATTTTCATGGCCCAAACCCCTCAAGTACTCTTTAAGTAATTTATTAAGGGCAGGGTTCTGGACCTTAGGTTTTGAAAGCCAGGCTGTCGGAGGTACTTTTCTCTGGGGAGGGTCTATGGCTTTTAAGAGAGAATTTTTTGATAGTGAAGTAATAAGGGAATTAAAGAACGAATGGTGTGATGACTGTACACTAACCAGAATTGCTAAAAGAAGAGGTAGTATAGCTTTCGTGTTCTCTGCAATTCCTTTAAATATATATGATGAGAAGAACTTAATCCTTTGGAGTAAAAGGCAAATAATCACTGTTAGGAAGTACTCTCCAAGGGGGTTTTATGGATTTCTAATAATTTCATTCTTTCTCACACTTTTCTTAGTGCTTTTCATTTTAACTATGAATTTAATTTTTCTGAGCCCATACATTTTGTGGTTTTTAAAGAACGTTAATAGGGGGTTTAGGACTGGTTACGCACTAATCCCGTCATTTTTCTCTTTATTGTCAATATTTTTCGCATTTTTTCTTTCATTTCTTATATTAAGAGAAAAATATATATTTTGGCGTGGCGTTAGATATAAAGTATGAGTCTATGGAAAAAGTTGCTACTGATTGGAACGCTGATCTTTTTACTCTCAGTCGGTATTGGAGATTATGTTCTTTCTTTGAGTATTCAAAAAGTTACTATACAACCCCACGCTACCGCGACATTTAATAACGCCGAGCTTGAAGGATATGTAAAGCCAATTAACCAAGTTAATGATTTAGGCGATATATCTAATCAAGAAGGGAAAACTTTTCCAATATATCAAGGAAACATAATTGAGGTAACAAACCCTAATTCAACTTCCCAAACAGTAACTGTAATTCATAACAATATTTATTTAACCTTAGATTTTGTAGCGATTGCTATTGGATTAACATTTGTCATATTATCAATATTAGGGATTTTTTATGAGAGGATCATAAAAATGACCAAGCCAAAGGGTTAAAAGTTAAGGGAAAAACGCTAAGGGGAGTATTACCATCAAATTATTAAATCTTCTTATTTTCTTTAGCTATTTTTTCTGCTATATCATATAAATCTGGATACATTTCCTTTAATCCTTTTTCTAAGGCTTCTTTGGCAGTTCGGCTCATCTTAAATCCCGGTATAGTATGATATAAGTACTGTAATACTAGAAAGGCAGGATAACTCCATACTCCTATCTTCGGGTCTCTATCAAGAAACTTTCTCATAATATCTTCTATGTTATTAGAATTATTAGAGGGGGTATTAGCTTGTTGTGGATTGTTAAGAGAGACCTCTTGTTGACTAACAAAGTTTTGTATTTCTCCCTTAGACTCCTCATTAACACCCTTTTTCCTATTTAGAATCAGATCTAGTTCACTCATTACCAACACCTTCTAGTACAATCTTACCTAATCTCTCATAAAGTTCTGAAATCTTTGGCTTTTTAACCTTAAATTCCTCATATCTAACAGCGGGAACTCCGAGTCTAGTGGCTTCAGAGAAGAGTTTAGACTGAGGAATTGATAACTCTATACTCTTAACTGAAGAGAGATCAATACTCACCGATTTCTTACTCATGTTTGTAAAAGCTATAGCGTTCTTCTTGAGACTATTAAGTCTAGAGTTTAAATTCTTCACAGCTTCTATTGCTAAAGGTTGAGGAGTAATCGGAGTTACTATCTTGTCAGCAGCCATCATAGCAGAAACTGAGAGAGTACCTAAATTAGGCGGAGTATCTATTACGAGGACATCAAAACTTTCGGAAATCTTCTTTATACTTGAGACAACGGACTCTATGTCCCCATTCAGTTCAAGCTTAAGTAAGCCAATATGTGAGAGAAAAACTTCTACATTAAATATGTTCACGCTTTTACCGCCTAATGGGTATTCCTTTTTTTCCCTCTTCATTCCAAAGGATACCGTAGCGCCTCCTTCCGGGTCTAAATCGAGTAAGGCTACGTTTTTCCACTTAGCTAAAGTATAAGCTAAATTAACTGAAGTAGTAGTTTTACCAACACCACCCTTTTGGTTAATAACTACAACTATCATTCTGTCTAGAGTCTTATCTTCAAAGTCTTTAATTCAGATTCTTCTCATAATACTATGAAAAGGATAGAGAACCCTCTGAAGTAAAGAGAAGGGAGTTAAAGTTTATAAAAGATCGGCAATATGAATAGGCCTTAGCCCCATTTTAAGGAAGGCTAGAGAACAAGAGGGGTTTGTAGAGATTACAGTCTTCACTCCACTCTTCAAAGTCTTCTCCTTCTTCACCTCCATTACTTTCTCTGACAGTTCTCTATTAAATATGAAGAAATCTCCTCCAGCCCCACACTCAAAGGAGGGCTCTTCACTTTCCGCTACTTTTAGCCCCATCTTTTCTACCAGTGGTCTTATGTACTTGTCTATCCCTAAAAGATGTGCATGGCATGGCTCATGAATTGTGACTTCTCCATCCCTTTTTGGAAGCGGTAGGTTAAATTTCAGTAAAAACTCAGCTAAATCGTAAACATTTTCAATCCCATTCTCCCTCATATGTGCCGTACAATTAGAGGAAAGTGAAACCACTACTTTACCCCTAAAAACATCCTTAAGCCTTTCAATCCTTTCCTTACCCTCCAGAACTTCACCTATATGTTCATGAGCTAGACCGCAACACATATCGTTATAGACACTCACTTTATATCCTAGACTTTTAAAGTAGTTTAGCACTTTTTCTACTGAATTTCTGAAAACAACACTGGTTAAACATCCCGGGAAGAGTATTAAGTCTTCATTCTCCTCTCTGTGCTCCAAAGGAATAAAAGCGTTTATCCTTAACATCCTTAGAAAAGGAACTAAAGAGACCGGCCTATCAAGAAGTTTAACGGCAATTTTTTCTAAGGGGTTAGGCCTCCTAACAGTCTTGATAATCTCAGAATACTTTACTCCACTAGGGCAAGCTAATTCGCACCTTCTACAGAACATGCATGTTTGAAAACCATCTGAATTAATCCCTAATTTAAAAGCAGTAATTCTACCTCTAGGCGAGTGAATTTCAGACTTCGTAACAACATACGTGGGACAAGCCTCTAAACAAAAACCACAATGAACACACTTTAATGCTTCTTCTAGTCCCATTCCCATAAAACCTTAACCTCCCTATTTTCTACTTTACAATTACCAAACATTTTACAAGGGTTAAACAAATTATAGGGATCAAACACGTTTTTTATCCTTTTCATAACATTAAGGCTGGTTTCGTCATAGTAAACTTCCATGAACTTCACTTTCTCAATCCCTATTCCGTGTTCCCCCGATGGAACACCGCCAATTTCTATAACGGTCTTTTCAATTTCATCACTAGCCTTAACTGCCCTATAAAAACTGTTAAAATCGCTAGGGTCGTAAGAAATTAATGGGTGTAAATTTCCATCCCCCGCATGAAAAACATTAGCGACATAAACGTTATATTTTAACGCTATTTCCCTTATCTTAACTAAAACGTCTGGCAAATAGCCTCTCAAAACATTACAGTCCAGCGTAAGGTAAGCGGGGGAAATCACTCCCATAGCTGGAAAAGCGCCCTTTCTTGCGTTCCAGAGCTTGTTGGGGTCTTTAACATTTAATATTTCTCCACCATTATCTTCTATCACTCTCTTCACTCTTCTCTCTTCAAAATCAGCTTGTGAACCATCTAACTCTATAAGTAGAATCGCATCGACCTCTGGTATTCCAGCCTTATATCTACTATTCTCAACCGCAATAATTGAATATTTATCCATCATTTCTAACGCTGAGGGGATAACACCGGATTTAAAAACATCAACTATAGCCTTCCCCGCATCTCTAATGCTGTTAAATGTGGCAAAAATACTTTTCTTAAATTTAGGCTTTAAATAAAGTCTTAACCTAGCCCTTAACACAGCCCCTAAAGTACCCTCAGCACCTATGAATATACTAGAGAAATTAAAAACTGGCGAAGAAGGAAACTCCTCTACCTCACCATTAGGCAATAATACACGTAAGCTTATAATACTGTTAAAAGTAGGACCATACTTTACTACATGGATACCGCCGGAATCGTGAGAGATGTTACCACCAATACTAGAAACCTGATAGCTAGAGGGATCTGGTGCATAAAATAAATGCGGGGGTGCGTTCATAGTTACCATTGCGTTCACTATTCCGGGGCCTACCTCTATTTCAAAACCTTTTTGAAAGTAAACCTTGTTAAGTCTAGTAAGTGATACCACAACCTCATCGCCGGTGAGAGAAACAGTAGCCCCACTTAAACTTGTCCCAGATCCTCTGACAATAACTTTTACACTGTTCTTAATTAAAAGTCTTAACACCTTTACAGCCTCTTCTTCATTACCGGGCAAAACAACTAATCTGGGTTCTCCTCTAACAGCCGTGAAACCATCAAAACCGTAAAGTTTCTTCTCGTCACTTTCAATTACCCACTTTTCACCTACTATATCCTTTAATTCCTTTTCAAGCACCTTAATTATTTAATCATGAGAGTTTAAAATGTTTATATAGTATGAATTGCAAAGAGACTGTTTACCCAGTAAGTTATGAAGAGGTAGTAGAGGTTATAAAGAGTGCTGAAAGAAAAGGTGAAAAGATTCATGTTATGGGGAGTGGAAAACATCACCTTAGAACCGATTTTTACGCTGATATCTGCATTTCTTTAGTTAAAATAAATAAAATCCTTGAAATATCTGAAAGTGACTTATACGTTACAGCCCAAAGCGGGGTACTAGTTAATGAATTACAGAAGGAGCTAAATAAGAGAGGAGTAATATTACCCTTCTACTATGACGGGACTTTAGGTGGATTAACATCAGTTAATCCACCTTCACACTTCACTCTTTGGTACCCATACCCTAGAGACTACCTTCTAGGGGCTAGAGTAGTCACTGGAAAAGGCGAATTAATAAAGAGTGGTGGTAAAACACCGAAATTTTCAAGCGGTTATAAAATATGGAAAGCTCTATCGGGAGCATTAGGCTCTCTAGGAGTTTACGTAGAGTTAACTTTCAGATTATTACCTAAACCGGATAGAATAATAACTGTTGAGGGTGATATTAATACGTTTTTACAAGAGAGGCCGTGGGGGATAATAAGCATTAAAAAGGGTAATGGTGAGTTAAAGAATTTAATAATCTTGGCCGGGTTTGAAGAGTACATAAAGAAATTCGAAGAAAAATATAAAGTAAGCGATTTACTCCCAGACGTGAATTTAGAATGCGAAAGGGTTTATGGGATTATAACTACTAGAGGAAATGAGATAGAAGTTCTTAGCATGTTTAACAATGGAATAGCTTTTTACGGAGCTGGATACGTGAGAGTTTGTGATAATAAAGCTTTAGATCTAAGGAAACAAGGCTACATTGTAATTATAGAAAAGAACTGTAAAAAAGGAGAGGAATGTTTAGGATATTCTTCTATTACTTTTAAACTGCTGAAAGATTCTTTAGATCCGAATAACTTGTTTATATCGGGAATAGAATGAGTGAGTATTTTTTAAATTATAAGGGGGAAAAGATCTTTGTGATACTCATAGGTAATCGAGGTAATAAATTATACTTCTATTACCCTAAAGGAGATACGTTAGTAATTGTTGATGATAAAGGAAATGTTGACATGAAAGAGATCTTAGAAGTTGTTGGTGAGGCACCAGCAGGTTTCAGAGTTACCGAACTTAAAGAGGATTGGGAAAAAGTGAAGAATAGAAAAGTAGTATGGAATATACTCGGAAAGGAGATAGAAAGTGATAATATATATGCTGTAATTAGCGAGGTAAAAGACTATGAAGAATTAAAGGCTCTAGCATATCCAAATAGGTTAAAATCTTACGTATTCAGAGACGAAAACCCTTGGGACTATAAAGACTGGTGCTGCGTCTTGATTTCCTCTGAAAAGGACATGGAGGATCTTCCACCGAGTTTTAAAAAAGTTTACGTAAAAAACGGTGAAGTAGTTGTTTAATCCACTTCTTTTTCCTTTAATAATTCGTCTACAATAGTAGTAGGTTTCCCCTCAACTTCTATTCTTTGTTTTGCAGGGTACATGTTAGAATATGAGGGTGCGTTCACTTGTATCCTTTCCTCAAATGATGGGACTAGCTCGTTCTGATAGAATACTCCTATTGGAATTCTATCGCCCCACTCCAAGCTCTTATCTATAGCCATTTTTAACTTCTCCTTTACCTCAGACTCGCTTCTCACTATAGGATCCCATGAAGGATCACCATCCAATTTATAAATTCTCTTATCATACCACTCCTTAGTATTTATATCATTATAAGTAGGACAAGGCTGAAGAACATCAATAAACGCTAACCCCTTATGCTTTATAGCCATCTTTATAAGCTCCTTTAAATGCTTAACATCATAAGCGTATCCCCTTGCAACAAAAGTATAACCAGCTGAAAGTGCTAAGAAGACCGGGTTTAACCAATCGTTAATGTTCGGCTTAGGTAAAGACTTAGGCTTTAAGCCCCTCTGTAAAGTTGGAGAGGCTTGACCCTTTGTTAGCCCATAAACTCCGTTATTATGCAAAATTACAACAATATGCACATTCCTTCTACCCGCTGATACAAAATGGCCTACTCCTATTCCTAATAAATCTCCATCACCACCGTTAACAATAACTTGCAATGATGGGTTAGAGAGCTTTATACCTATTGCAAATGGTATAGCCCTACCATGAAGCGTGTGAACGCCGTCTATTGGAATTCTCATAAAGTGTGACAACTTGCCCGAGCATCCTATACCAGATACTATTACTACCTTCTTATAATCTAGCCCAAGCTCCATTAACGCCATCTGCTCAGCGTTTAATATCCCGAAATTCCCACAGCCCGGACACCAATCGCTCAATTCCGGTTTAAATTTTTTAAGCTCCTCCATTTAGAACCACCTTCCTTTTGTCCTCTTTAATGACTAATTCTAAACCTTCATACAATTCGTCACGTAAGAAAGGTCTCCCGTTCCACTTAAGAATATAATTAGTAGCTTCTATGTCAGTGTATAGTTTAACTAACTTAGAAGCTTGTGCGTAGTAGTTACCCTCAACGGCAATTATTTTATCTTTATCCTCCAATAACTTACTCACTAACCTACTGGGAAAAGGAGAGAACATCCTCAGTTGCACAAGTAAAATGTCTAGATTAAAGTCATCTATAAGATCACGTATAACAGCGGAAGGAGAACCCCATGTAATTATAGCGTATTTGGAGTTGGCATTTCCGTAAACTTTTAATCTCTCTTCTTCTGGTATTTCTTCGTCTGCTAATTCTAATTTCTTAAGTCTTTTCTCATACATTAAAGTCCTATTCACTGGGTCTTCAGAAATATGACCTATCTCATTGTGTTCATCTCCAGTATAATACATTAGACCTTCTCCTAAAGGAGCTCTAGGGGATATACCATTATCTGTTATTTTAAACCTATGATAATCTATTCCAGCATTATGTACTAAAACTCCTCTTTCAATCCTAGCCTCATTTAATCCTAACTCTTCTTCTGGGACAGTTGAATAAGAGTTAGCTAAAGTTTTTTCCAATAAATGAATAACTGGAGTTTGATATTTTTCAGCTAAGTTTAGAGCCCAAATAGCGTCCTTAAACGCCTCTGCATGATCACCAGAAGCTATTACTATCCTTGGAAACTCCCCATGACCCGCGAATAATGGGAATAATAAATCTGACTGCCCCGTCCTAGTGGGTAGTCCCGTTGATGGACCTCCCCTTATATAATAAGTGATTACAACCGGCACCTCATTCATTCCGGCCCAGCCTAACCCCTCGACCATTAGCGAAAACCCTGGGCCAGAGGTAGCTGTAGCCGCCCTAACGCCTGTCAGAGCCGCACCAACAGCCATATTTATTGCGGCCAACTCGTCTTCAGCTTGAACTACTACTATAGTACCTCTTATCTTATCGTTTGTATTGGGGTCTATCATTTGAACCTCTTGGTGAGCCTCAATGTAAACACTTTCATCTGAAGCAGGGGTTATAGGGTAGTACGACTGGAACCTCAACCCACCGTAGATTTTGCCCATTGCCACTGCTGTATTTCCATCTAACCAGTACCTTTTTCCCTCTTTGGAAACTGGCTTTAAGTTATATACGCTATTTACTAAATCGTAAGATATTTCAATTGCAAGTCTGTTCATTTTCCTATATAATTCTTGTTTAAATACGTCTTCAGTAGCCTTGATTAAATACAATTTATCAAGACCTAATAACTTATATGACACAGCTATTCCGATAATGTTCTTTACCCTCTCGACAACAGATAAGGGTGTTTTTAATTCATCAGCGATTTTCTTAGCTACTGAATCGTATTCTACTGGAATAATTTTCACACCTTTACTTTCAACGTATTTTAAAACGTCCTTTACAACTGGAGTCAGACCTTGGTCTGAAATAAACTTCTTAATCCTTAAAGCAGTTTCTTGCTCCATATTCTGTATCTCGTCTAATTTAGTATTTTCCACCGCTTTATTATAAATTAAATATGACTTAACTTGATTAAAATGATGGAAAATGGTTTCTGCGTCAAAAGAGACTAATATATCTACTTTATCACTTATACTTCTAATCCTTTTATCAGATATTGACACCGTAAAATAACTATGCCTACCCTTTATGTTTGAGTAATATTCCCTATTTCCAAAAATGAAATAACCCGCACTCGCTACTGCGTTACCAAAAATTGTAGCAGAAGTATCAATGCCCGTTCCTTGTGCTCCTCCTATTAACCAATCAACTCTCATATGGTATAATCTGTTATTGTAGAATATAAATAAAGTTGTAAAATAAAATAAACTCTTGTTGTAAAGTTTAATTTTTTTAAAGGTTAGGAATTAGTTGCCTTAAAATCCAGGGAGTTTATAAATTAGACCTTTTATAAGAGTTTCTGAGTCTATGCTTCTACTTTTAAAATCATAATATAATTCCGCCTTGCTTATAGGGTCTAGAGTCTCACCTCTCCTCACCTCTTCTCTGCTGGCCTTTCCGCTTACTATTTCATACTCTAGACTCTCACCTCTTCTCCTAACTATTACTTTATTCTTTTCTGGGTAAACATTATTAGCTATAATCCCTACAAGAAGATAAGTTTCTAAGGTCGGTGCGAAATTTACTAAAACTGGCTTTTTTGATTGTAAGACCTCACTAGTATTTCTGAAATCAGTAAATATGTTTCTTTTTCTTTCCCACTTCACCGGTATTCCGTTCAGAAAATCTACTGTAATATCGTCTTCATTTTGAGTTCTTATACTTTCTTCGACTTCTTTGAAAGTAGCGTGAGGCATGAAGGTAAATTTCACTTGACCTCTTAATATCACAGCCTTGGGAGGAATCCAGTTATTTCTAACAAACATTATTTCTATTTCATCTCCTATAGGAATTGTATAATAGATATATTCTATGTATTTTCCTTTAAAATCATAATTCTGTAATTTTAAGGCCTCAGTAATAAAAACGTCTCTGAAAAATTTGTATTTTTCGTACAATGTAGAAAATTGGGAATCTAATTTTTTTATAATATCCTTTAACAACTTTTGTTCGAAATAAAATGATATAATTGGTTCTAAATCTAATTTCTTAGCAAATTCTAACGTTTTAGTAATCAAATCTTTAATTTCATTGTTTTTACTTAAAAGTGAAATTGATTCCACAAAGCATAAAGTGAAACGGCTCGTTAATAAAGTTTTTCTATAATGAAATGGATGAAACAGAAAAAACACCGTAACCCTAATAAAGATGAAACGTACAAATAGACTCGATGAAGGCAATCCCACTCTTAATAGTTGTAATAGCGGCTACCATGGCTACTGGAGTTTTTGTAGCCGGAATGCACGGATATGGCCCTCTAGCATATATTTCATACCATATAACAGCATCAAACTCCTCAGCAGAAATAATACCAGCATATATCAATCTAGGTAATTTAACTGCGGGAGAAAAAGGGAACGTAACTGCAAATGCCACCATAGTAATTTCAAGCAATGGAACTTACGAAATTAAACTATTACATATAGAAAAACTGTCTAAAGTATTTTCTTACTTTAATGTAACTATTGAAATAGACGGGAAGACAATACTGCTAAACTTAGATAACGATAAAGCATACTTAAACTTAAC
This sequence comes from Sulfolobaceae archaeon, assembly GCA_028277025.1. The sequence goes on along the minus strand of JAPYVG010000002.1, from coordinate 47,986 downwards.
TTCCGGCAAATATACCCTTATAATAACAATAAGTTATCAAGTATCAAACCATCCGAAAGGCGATCTTAACGTTAACCAAGAACCCTTACTAATAATACACCCGGTACACAAAGATAAATGATGAAGGCGCCCTTCCCTGAAGAGTGAAGATATCCACCGAATCTGATTTTCCTTTTTTTATTATAATTCATTTATTTCGAAATCTCTATACTCTTTCAACCTTTCAATTCTTAAATTCATAAAGGAAAGTGTATTTATATCAAGTATAGCGTAGCTTTCATTTGACTCCATCTCAAGGATTTTTTCCGGCACAACAAACCTACCTCTTAAAACTGGCACATAAGCTACACTTTTACCGGGGTACTCTGGTGGTTCTATAGCGTTAGCATTTATTATAGCTATTCTATTTTCTAAAACTCTTACCTTAAGATATTCCCTCCATAGCTCTATTCCATCGTAAGGAATTTTAGAGGGAACAAGAACTATTTCTACTCCTTTCAAAAACATTTGCCTTATAACTTCTGGGTAATCTACGTCATAACAAATTGCAATACCTATTTTTACGCCTCGATAATTAAAAATGACTGTTGAAGAACCGGGAAAAAGTCTTTTCCTTTCTTCATCAAACAAATGAATCTTTTTAGCAATACCTTTTATCTCACCATTAGGGTCTACAATAGGAGCTATAACAGAAACACCATCTTCTACCGCTCCGGGTATAATATACGAAGTATATTTTTTAGCTAATCTCTGAAATTCTTGTAGTGGTAGGTCATCTAAATGTTTTACCCATTTCTCCGGTAACAATACTACTTCTGCACCGAGCTTTAGAGCTTCTTCAGTGAATTGTAATGCAGACAACCTATTACTAGCTTGTACGATTGCAAACTTCAACTCTCCTCGGCCTTCTTTGGTTTCCTTCTAACTTGTTCTATCTTCTTCAGTTCCTTTTCTACCCTTTCCTCTAATTTTTCAACAGCCTTTCTAACAGCAGTTACGGGATCCCAATCGCTTTCTTTAGTTACAAATTCGCCGACTTTAGTCACTACCTTAGCTGTAACCTGATACACCTTTTTATCAGCGCTTTTTGCCTCTTCTTTAAACGTCACCTTAAAGTTTAGAATGTCCGTTAATCTCTCAAGTCTTGATAAGTAACGCTCAAGAATTCCGTCAATTAGCGCTTTGGTGTCTCCTTGTTTAAGTTCTGAGGTTAGTTTAGCTTCAATAGGCATTTCAAGCTCAAATTTTTTAGCAACGATAGAAATTGCATCAATTCCGCTGAACATACCAGTTATTAAATCCCCTTCAACTACTGGCATACCGGAAATCTTTCTAGAGAGGAGAGTCTTTACAGCAGACTCTACGTTCTCCTTACCGCTTATAGTAATCACTGGATATGACATTATTTCTTTTACCGGCATAGCCATTAACCTTTCTTCCTCAGTAAGGATTGATGCTTTCTTCTTACCTCCACTACTATATAATCTGTCAACTATATCCCTAGCACTTATTATTCCCACCAACTTTTTCTCATCAAGTATTGGCAATTTTGTTACATTATTATTACTCATTAGCCATCTAGCTCTTGCTACAGAATCTTCTGCATTAATAGTTATAACCGGTGAGTTCATAACTTCCATTACTTTGACATTCTTGAATTCTCCTTGATCTAGGAAATATGAAAGTAGCCTCTCTCTGGTTATCATTCCTACTAACCTTTTCTTATCATCAACTACCGGTATTCCTCTAGCTTTAGTAGTATAGAATTTAGCCACAACTTGTGTAACATCGCTATTGTCATTTGTAGATATTACAGGGCTCATGAGGTTTATTACTTTTGATTCCGGGCTAACCCTTTTCCTTAATAGGTCATTATAACTTAAAATTCCCACTAACTCTCTGTCCTTAACGACCGGTACAACCCATTGGTTATACTCTCTCATTTTGCTTACTATTTCCCTAATCCTCTCACTATAACCTACTACTACCTTTGGTTCCTCCACTAAGTCTTTAATGCTCATCATGGAAAAAATCCAGTTCTATGCTTATATAGTTTTTCAGCTAAGATATTGAGTGTGACAAAAGCGGCATTTGTATGGGATGACGCTTATCTAGACTATTCATTCCCGGGAGACCACCCATTTAAGTCCTTAAGAGAAAGTATGACTAAGAAACTACTAGAGGAGAGAGGGGCTTTCCACTACTTAGACATAGTAAAACCAATCCCCATTGATGAAAATCTTTTACTTAAAGTCCATTCTAAGGAATATATAGAGTTCGTAAAGAAAAAGAGCGAAGAAGGAGAGGGTTATCTAGATGAAGGAGACACGCCAGCATTTAAGGGGATATTTGAAGCAGCCTTAAAAAGAGTTAGTGGCACAGTAACAGCAGTAAACTTATTACAAAGATACGACGTGGCGATAAACATCGGAGGAGGTTTTCATCACGCTAAATATAATTCTGCAGCGGGTTTTTGCGTATTTAATGACGTTGCCTTAGGGATAAAGATAGCTGAGGAAAAATATAATCGCATAGCCCTTGTAGATATTGATGGACATCACGGTGATGGCACACAATATTTACTTTATAACGATCCTAAGTCGCTTAAAATCTCACTTCATATGTTTCACCCCCGATTCTTCCCTGGCACTGGAGACATCTATGAGATAGGTGAAGGTGAAGGAAAAGGGTACACAATAAATATTCCTTTACCACCGGGAACTGCAGATGACATGTATTTATATGCATTTAAGGAGATCGTTGTACCAAAATTAGAACAGTTTAAACCTGAAGTAATATTCATACTTAACGGTGGAGATTCTCATTTCACAGACCCCCTGGTAGAACTGAAACTAAGTAACAGAGGGTATTTAGATATTATACGAATTTTACACTCGATTTCTAAGAAATTTAATTCCAGAATAGTGATGACGGGGGGAGGAGGGTATAATTATGAAGCAACTGCTAAAATATGGGCTTTATCAATTGCAGAACTAGCTGAGCTAGACATGACAGAATACGAAGACCTTGAGGATTGTTGTTATTTGGCGTCTTCAGAGTTTGTTAAAAAGAAAGTAATCGAAATAGTGGATAAGCTTAAGGAAATTCATGGACTATGAAACTAATATAAGTGATGCAGCCTTTCTAGCTTTCTCCCTAGCCTCTTCAACTGAATTTCCAGTTGCTATAACCACACCCATTCTCCTCTTATAGTATGTTGAAGGCTTTCCAAATAACCTTACCTGAACTCCAGGGATTTCTAAGGCTTTTTCAACATTTACGAACTTAGGCGACCATTTTTCGTTATTTGCTAGTATAACATGTGATGCAGCTGGAGAAACTAATTTAACTTCTGGTGTTGGAAGGCCTAACGCGCTCCTGACGTGAATTTGGAACTCATTAATGTCCAAACTGCCTAAAGTTACAAGCCCAGTGTCGTGAGGCCTTGGTGCAACTTCACTGAATAACACTCTATCCCCAGATACTAGAATTTCTACTCCAAAAATGCCGAATCCACCTAATTCTTCAACTACTTTAACAGCATATTCCCTAGCCCTCTCTATTACATCGTTTTTAACTGTGGCTGGGTGCCATGATTCAACATAATAATAAACGTCTTTAGGCCTCTGATGCTCTATTGGATAGATAGTTTTAGTAGTTACACCCCCTGGGGAAAGCGGGTACCTATAAGTTAGAACTGTAAGTTCAGTATCTATTTTAATATATTCCTCAACAATAACTCTTGTACTTTTACCTCTAGCGTGAAGTAATGATTCCTTAAACTTTTCTTCAACCTCGTTTTCAGAGTGTATAATTTCATGGCCGTGACCACTTGAACTCATTTCGGGTTTTATTATACAAGGATAACCGATATCCTTACAAGCTTTTTTAACTTCTTCCGCGGTTTCTGCAAATGCATAAAGGGTTGTTGGCACTTTTACCTTTTCAGCAGCTAATCTCCTTAATTCAATTCTATTCATGCATATTTTTACCGCTCTAGCGTTAGGAATTATTTTGAAACCCTCGTTTTCTAACTCTAATAGTGCATCAGTGTTTATAGCCTCAATTTCAGCTATCACTGCATCGGGTTTCTCCCTCTTAATTACACTTTTAATAGCATCACCATCTAACATGTTTATTACATATTTCCTATGAGCCACATGCATTGCTGGGGCCATATCGTATCTATCTACAACTACCGTTTCTATTCCCATTCTTTGTGCCTCAATTACCATTTCTTTACCTAATTCTCCCCCTCCTAACCAGAGGAGTTTTTTAGCCCCTTCTAAAAGAGGTGTACCTAACTCCATGTGATGAATTTACTTAACGAAATTAAAAATTCATCTGATAATAGAGAATCAATTTACTTAACCAAGTAAATACCTAATCCAATTAATAACCCTCTGATGGTCCTTGATGAAGTTAAAGAAACATCTCCACCTCTTAACTTTACAAATCCCAGAATAAGGAAAAACTATTGCACCGAGAGAGTATTTCATTTCATAGTCCAGAATTTGAGCGTAATTATAATCACCAGTTTTCGCTTCAATTGCTATTTTACCCTCAACTATGAAATCAGGTTTATTATGTACATGAAAAAGCTTAGTAGGAACGTAGATCTCTTTTTGTCTTTCCACTTTAAAATATTTAGAAAGAGTCGTATAAACATATTCCTCAAAGAGAAATCCGATTATCTGATTAAGCTTAAGAATTCTAGTCCTTATATCTGGGAAAGCAAGAGCATAATTCTCATCAATTTCAGTTCCTACTAAACCCTTTAACTCCTTGATTTTGTTAAGGTATTTGAACTCCTCTCCTAACAACTTAAACTTGATATTTTTTAATTCTTCACTTGTACCTCTCCTATAGGCCTTAACCATAAAGTTATCAACTACTACAATAACCTCTCCGTCCTCTGAAGGGATTAAATAATCGCCTATTTGTTTGTATAAAAACACTTTCATGTGGTATAGTAGGTAATCTTATAATTAATACATCTTACTATATCTAGCATGCTAATTACCTTAACAGACACACTTTGGGGCGTGGTCTTAACTATTTGGGTTGCGATCGTTACACTTTACATATCTAGACACATAAGCAAAAAAACCTCAACATATGTAGCTAGGAAATCAATACACATATTAGGAGGGGGAGTTGTAGCAATCTTAGCACCATTCCTCTTTACATCTCCCTTAATTCCAATAATTGCTTCATACGTATTAATGATTTATTTAGTACTTCATAGGAGAGGAGGAAAAATGTTGAACTGGTTTCAAGACAAAGAAAATAGAGGAGAGGTTTATTATACATTCTCTTTTGGTAGTGTACTATTGTTAAGTTGGTTATTAGACGGAAATTATTGGGATTCAGTATATAAATATGTTGCATTACTACCAATTTATTACATGTCCTTCGGTGACGGCGTTACCGGAATTATCAGAAATTATGTGTATAAGAGGAGGGTTAAAGGGTTCTGGGGTAGCGTGGGAATGTTAGCTATTTGTTTACCGCTGGGGTATTTCCTACTAGGAATACCCGGATTAATTTCTGGTATTATAGCAACTTTAGCGGAAGTTTTACCAATCATAGATGATAATCTCTCCGTACCTTTCTTGTCGTTTCTATTTCTTTATTTAACCGTAAAATTCTTTTAGATGTTGAAAACTCCTAACATCTATTAATTTTAATTCAAGCTCTTTACTATTTATAGTTATAATACCATCAATTTTGCTGTTTTTAACATCTGAAAGAGTTATATCTGGTGCTTTAGTATATCTTCTAATAAGTGACATGATCCTCCTATTTTCCTCTTCATTCCTTTCATCTGGCTTTAAGAGAAGTTCTGAAGGTATAGGAGGAATATAAAATGACGGTACAGCTATATAAAACCTATGTGCAACATTACTATATCTAGCTGTTTTTAAGGCAAGCCTACCCATTAAGAACTCTTCTGCATCCACTGCGTTATTCGGAGGAACGTAACCAGTTTCAACCTCAATCACTAAATCAATCCCTTTTATCGCATAAAGGTCTGCCACTCCTCCAGCCATTTCTACCTCAACATAAACCTTATAGCCCTCATTTATCAGATATCCAGCAGTTATAAGCTCTAGAACTGAATGATTAATATTAAGAACCCCAACTTTGTGTAATGATATTATTTTCTTGAGCACTTGCTCTAATTCACATGAGTTCCCAAATTTTTTACTTACCCTCTCATAGACATTTATTAAATCTTTCATATAATCCCTCATTTCTCACACTCTCAGACAGGGAAGCGTTCTTCATCAGCTCTGAAAACCGTCACGTCATCATTTTTAGTAATAAATTTGAGTGAGGGTTTATAAATAGTTATTATGCTAAGTTGGCTGTTAGGCTCTCCAGCACCACCTTGGAATTACTTAAAAGATATGTTTGAAGATTACAGAAACGTTGGAATTTACGTGAATAAAGATACCAAAATCGAAATGATAAAGGTGAGTGATATAGACGAGTTTCACGCTCCTACTTCAGTATTAGTAAGTGGATATTATCTGCTTACTCTAAAGCCATATTATTTAAAATTAAAGAAATTTGTAGCTTTTCCTTCCACTAGAATCAAGATAGTAGAAGAACTGATTAAAAGAAAAGGTTGGAGAGCTATGAAGTATTATTATGGAGACCAGTTCCTAGTTGCATGGGTAATATATGATTGTGAAGATTGCCATGAAAAACAAAGACTTCACCTAGAAATAAACGAGGAAGATTATACAGATGAGGAACTTATTAAAAAACATTTAGAAATTTATAACTCATGAGGTTCCTTGCCTATTGAAAACTCGTGGATAAATTCGTCGCCATTTCTAAATCTATCTATGTAATACTCCTTTTCCACCTCTCCGTTCTCTATGTATTCCACAAGTAGACTTGCCAATCCGGGTCCTACTTCAGCACCATAACCGTTTAAACCACCTACAATATAAAGTCCCTCTATTATTTCACCATATAGTGGCCTCATATCAGGTGTGGCCTCACAATAGCCATCACCTTTATAAATAGGAATCAAATCACCGAATCTTTTTCTAGCAGAATCAACTGCTTTCCTATCTCCCCTTTGTTTTATAAAGGGTGAAGATTCGACTGTTTCTCCATCACCAATAATTGCAAACTTCCATCCTAAGCCAAGGAATGGCCTTGAATAAAATCCTAGCTTATAATCATACACAATAACCTTATCTAGCGTGGCATCTCCAGTGCGAACTAACCAAGCCCAGCAGTAATAGCTTCTTAAAGGCAGTTCTATTCCTTGCACATTATATCTATTCCATGCCCCCGAGACCATTATAACCCCGTCGAATTTATCTGAATAGTCATTATCCCCAATCATAATTTTGAATTTCTTTCCCCTAACTATTACTTTAGCTACACCATTGGAATATGGGACTGAATCAATAAGCTTCTTAACGTATACTAAACCATCGGTATCTCTAGCGATAATAGCCCTATCCTTTAACCAATCAGCGTATCTTTCCTCTATTGAAAAACCTCTAGAGATCCAATCGTCTATTGTGTTCGACGAAACCTCGCCAATAGTATATGAAATAAAAGGCTGAAAGGGAATTGAATGGGAAATGTAAAACCTTCTTGAGGATAAGGCTAAATCTATGTCTTTTCCTTTCAATAAAAGTGAGTGAATTAATGAGGGATAAAACTTCCTATAACCAGACTCAACTACCCTAACCTCATGGCCTTTCTCCTTAAGCAAATAGTATAAGGACGAACCTACAACGCCCTTACCGATTACGAGGAATCTCACGCTTATTAAATAGCCTCACTCTTTTAAAAATTGATGATAACTGAAGGCTACTTTATCAAGTACGATAATAATATATGGGCAATAAAGGGATGTACACATCCAGAAGGGTTTGTAGTTGCGATTCCGCGTGTATTTAAAAACAAGAAAATAAAGAAATTGAATGAGGCCCTTGAGATTGTAAGAAGATATTACCCTAACCTAATTAAGTACGTGGATGAGATAGGTTTTGAAGTGCCATTAATACCTTTAAAAGAAAGCGAGGTACTAGACCCTTTTTCTAAAAACGTGAGCAACCCTTTAGTAAAGGAATTCATATCTTACTTTAAAAACGTTGGAGTAACAGGGAGCTTACTTTACTCTAACACGTTTAATGACATAGATTTAATTACTTTTTACGCTGAAAATTATAGAATTTTAAAGAAACTCAGAGAAAGTGACATAACTCGACCTTTAGAATATGTAAACAAGGAGGAAATTGAAACGCTGAAAGAAGAGGACTTCCTAAACTTGAAATCACAGAGAGTATTAGAAGGCGTATATAAGGGAACCCCTTATACGTTTAAAATAGTTGAGTGTGAAAGTTTCGGAGTAGTAGAAGGAAAAAAGAAATTCGAGGGAGAGGTAACCATTACGAAAGAACTAAAACCTTATTCCTTACCAGTTAAGTACCTTACAGACAAAGGATATATACTGACTTCATTTAGGATGAGGTTTACTGAACTAAAAGAAGGTATGAGACTTTACGTGAAAGGATTGGTATTAGAAAGGGATAAATTTATGGATTTAGACCTAGATATTGCTGAAGAAGTTAAAGTGACGCAATATGCACGCCCATGAAAAGCATAGAGAAATGGCACCAAAGGAGATTAACTTTTATGTAATAACAATCAGTACATCACGTTACGAAAAAATGATGAAAAAAGAGCCAGTAGTTGACGAGTCGGGAGACGTCATAAAACAATTAATAATTGAAGCTGGATATACTTTAGTCGGGTACTCTTTAGTCCCCGATAACAAGTTAAAAATTCTAAGAGCCTTCTTAGACGCTTTAGAAAATGAAAAAGTAGATGTTATAGTATCAACTGGAGGAACTGGATATACACCAACTGATATGACTGTAGAAACTATTAGGAAAATAATGGATAGAGAAATCGAGGGATTCGGAGACGTTTTTAGAAGTTTAAGTTATAATGACCCGAAAGTCAGAGCTGCAGCATACTTAAGTAAAGCTACCGCGGGAATAATAGGGGACAAAGTAGTATATCTGCTACCCGGTTCTCCAGACGCAGTAAGACTTGCAATGAAGGAACTAATTTTACCAGAAGTAGGCCATTTATTATACTTAATCAGAAGTGAAAATCGTTAAGAATTAAAAATCTTGATAACTTCTTTATCAATAATTCTCTTTTCACTTTCACTTAGATTAGCTTTATCTTCAAAGAAGTAAAGGACTGCCAGTTCTTGTAAACTTAAGGATTTAACACTCTGTTGATAAATTCCCTCAGTTAATTTAGTATATAATTCATCATAAACTCCTTCATACCATTTTGCATCATCAATAATGTATACACTTTCTTCTAATCCTTTTCTAAATTTATCAACTATATTACTTAACTGCTGTAAGTCTATACTCGGGATTATCATATCTAAAGGACTTTTCAATTTATACTTCTGTGCAGTAATCGGACATAAAGTATATTTTATCTTTTCATTAAGAACTAGCTGTTTTCTCTCTTCGTCAATCTTATTAAGCCTTTCCAAAAAGGCTAAACTGCATTTATTCGAACCACCAATATTTAACCTTAATAGACAAGGAACATGTAATTCTTCACTATTAATATTAGCATCTTGCAATGCGTCTTGCTCTACTAAACTTATATTAATAGATTTTAAGGCAGCCAACGTCTGTAAATAATAATATTCTTCTGGAGTAATTGTAAATATTTCATAAATCCCATCTAATTTTTTACTTAAAGAGTTCCAATCAACAGAGTCAGTTAGGAGATTGTTAATATCTATGTCTAGCACTATAACACCGACTTTCTTATTTTTAGCTAGATAATAAAGAATTGCCCTGATTGCCCTATCCTCAAGTCCATGACTAAGACGAGTTAAGACTATTACACTTTTAGCTGGCAATTCCTTAATTGAGGGCAACTCAGAGACAAAATTATACTTCGCATGCTTTTTTATTAACGAAATTATATCCAGTTTTGATGGGCAAACATCAACACACCTACCGCATAGGTGGCAATTTATTAATCCTTCAGTCACCCCCAAAGGGTTAAGAACATAAAGTCCTATAGGGGTGTAAACGGGAGAACCCATCAGTTCACCATATGGGCAAACATCGACACACCTACCGCATAGGACACAACCGTTAAGGTTGTTTTTATCAGCTGAATCTGAATATGGAAGCAAAATAACAGTAGAAGGAAAAACGAGAGGCACATGAGAGTATATCGAAAAGAAAACTTTTTCTCCTTTAAACCTAAGGAATGACTTCTCACTTTTCTTTATGTTCTCTTTTAAAGACTCTATATCCTTAAAATCGATCAGCCCAAAGTATCTGTACTCGTGTCTCGATGATAGATCCTCATAGATTATATCACTGTTTTGCATGTCGGCTAAGAATCTTTGTAATAATACCTCTCTAATTCTCGTATAAGCTACGTTTAAGATCACTGAACCTTGTGAATATACTACCGTAATGTCCCTAAATGGTGGGAAGAAATTTTGGAACCAACTCTTCAGTTTATATATTACAGCATCTAATGTGTCGGCCTTATAACTTTTTGAGACAAGCTCTTTACTCTCTTTCCTTACATAAACCGCATATATTATACCACCCTTATATTTTCCAATATACTTAACACCGTTAAGATAAGCCTCAACTTCTACCCTATCCTTCACAAAACCAAATTCGTTAAATCCGAATCCAGCGTCGCCGAATGCTACACTACCGCCAACGGAAAAGTCTAAGTTCGCATAAATTTCCGGCTTATATGGCAAAACTTCTCTCCATTTAGTTCCAGCTAGGATTCTAATTTTATCTCCTAAATCCTCTACGCCTTTTAAACTAGTTAAGTCTATTATAGTGCTGCCTTCAATACCTCTAGCAAATTCATACCTAGCTACAGCGTTTTTAATACCCTGTAACTCGTTTTCACTCTTTATTCTCACCACTCTAGGAGTGATTGAAGACCTACGAGTAAGCGTAATTTGAGAGAATAATAGTTCTTCCATTGTTATAAGAGTAGAGCAAATGGACTTATATATATTTACCCAAAAATTTAGTAATCAAGTTATTGGATTACCACGTATATCTCCATTATCTGATATCTTTGAACTATTAGAAAGCAAGAAGTTTATGAGTCTAAATGACTTCTTCCTTGATAACATTTTATTATTATTACCGCAATAAGGGCTATAAATACATTTAGGGCAACCATCTTCGCAGTCACAATTGCCAGTAATGTCTAAAGCTATAGAATAAGCATCTTCCAGTCTCTCAAAAAGTAGCTTTGAAACGCCACTTCCTCCAACAACAGAATCGTAAATTATCACATGACCACTAGGATAACTTATACCAGCGAGGTCTGTAAGACTTGCACCGGCAACAACCCTTGCTGCGGAAATAAGAACGTGTTCTGTAGCGTGAAAAGCTTCTATTGCGCTAAATTCATCAAAATCCTCTAGAATTGGATGCCTTATTATAACCCCCTTAGTAGTATAAGAAAAGGTAAGAGGTTCGTCATAGTAAAACTCTTGCCTAGGCTTATTCTTTCTGCCAATTAAATCATAAATAGCGTAACCCTCAACAGAAATTAAAATAGTAGCGTAACCGTACTTTACTGGCATACCGAAAACCTCCTTACTCTCAACTTCTTCAAAGGAGAGCAAATGAGTGGAGTAAATGGGCTTAGTATAGTATTGGAGATCCTCATTTATCCTCTTTAATTCCGCCCTTAATTTATCTATTTCTAACTTCTTTACTATGTAATTTCTTTTTGAAATCAGATAAACGGAGTTAGGGTATATATCGTAAAGAGCTACCGGTAATTCACGTTCACCAACATACTTACCGCTCTCATCGTAAAGTTTTACCATCGGCCCAGTAGACCTTATTCTGGTTTGCTTTACAAATGTGAATAGTTTATTATTAGGAATTACGAAATTGTTCACTATAGTTACAAGACCATCTTTACTTAATTCTTTATAAGCCTTGACCCACAAAGGTGGAACATTATCCAACTTTACCCTCCCCTTCTCTGCCAGGTAAGCTGCAGCATGAACCTTTACAACTTCCATATTCGAAATATCAAAGGGTAGAGGACTCAACTTCCTTTCAAAGAACTCTTTAGGCCTCCTCAAATAATAGGAATCTATAGGGTCTTCCCCCAATAAAGTGAAAATATAACCTATCTTGTTCCTTCTACCCGCTCTTCCAGCCCTTTGTAAATACTTTGCATAACTTGGCGGGTTCTCAGCTAGTACAACTGCGTCTAAATCACCTATATCTATACCTAACTCTAATGTAGGGGTTGCGACCACACCTTTAACCTTACCAGATTTAAACTCTTCCTCAACCTTAACTCTCTCCTCCCTACTAATTCCGGCCCTATGTACTAGTACTTCTCCCCCAAACCTCTCTACTATTTTTGCTAAAACTTCCGCCATTTGTTGGGAATCAACGAAAACTAGAACTTTTAACCCCATCTTCATTAGAAGTGCCGTTAAATACGCTGAAATAGTCCATCTACTCGAAGGCCCTATATTAAGTAAAACATGTATTGCCATCCCTTTTCTTCTTGGAGAGCCATAAATAATCTCTCCATCAACCCCGAAAAGTTCCGAAAACAAATAAGGGGAGGCACCTATTGTAGCACTTGACGCTATAACGTGGTAATTTTCGAACTCCCTCAACCTATCACTTATCATTCTTAAATGTGAACCGAAAACTCCTTCATAAACGTGAACTTCATCGAATATGAAATGTTCCGCACCTCTTATTAGACTCCTAAACCTATAGCTAAACGGTAAGCCTATGTGAATCATATCTGGATTTGTAATTAAGATTTCTGGTGGGTTTCGGTAAAGTTCATCCCTTTCTCTATCTGACGTATCACCGTCAAACACACCAACCCTTATGCTCAACTTATCAGTAAACTTCTTTATCCTATCTAACTGATCTCTTGCAAGGGCCTTAGTAGGGTAAACGAGAACACTCCTTTCTCCTTTTAGTGCCATTTGCAGAACGGGGATTAGAAAAGCTTCAGTCTTACCAGTACCGGTGCCAGAAATAATCATCACGTTTTTACCTTCAATTATTTTCTTTAAGGATTCTTCTTGAAACTTATACAGCCTATTTATACCCAAAGTTTTTAAAGCGTCTACCAGGCAGGGATTAAGACCTAGTTCATCAACGCTACTTCCTAAATCGGGATCCAAAGACGTTTCAGTATAAACATGGGAGATTCTCACGTTAAAATAATTTAATTTCTCTGAAATTTCATCTAATAAGTCCACATAACCTTATTTTACCTCATCACAAAAAAGCTTTTATGTGTAGTGTCTCTGGGGCACTGATATTAAATCCGTCAAACTATGAGAAAATTGAAAGAAAGTTTATTGAGATCTTGAAGAGAGCTGAGGACAGGGGGAGAGACAGTTTCGGAGTAATAGTGATACAAAAGGATGGTAGTACTAAAAGCGTCAAATCCTTAGGAAGGCCCTCAACACAAGAGGAGAAATTAATTGGAATTCTAGACGAGAATAGTAGGGTTATAATAGCTAATAATAGGGCTGAACCAACTACTGAATATGTAAGAAGGAAAAATGAAAACGACATTCAGCCATTTGAAGGAGAAAGATACGTAGTGACCCACAACGGCATAATAGCTAATGATGGCGAACTCGAAAAGAAGTACTCTCTGAAGAGAAATACTAAGATAGACAGTGCTATAATACCACCGCTACTTGATAAACTATGGAAAGGGGATTTAGAATCGTTAAGGCAAATACTTAGCGAAGTAAAGGGGAGTTTTGCATTTATAATAGGTGATAAAAGAAACCCAGATAAGATATACATTGCACAAAACTTCAAGCCAGTTTATATGATGTATGATTACGAGTTAGGTGCTATATTCTTCACGTCTTTAGACGATTACTTTGACTCGACACCATTAGATAAAGTGAACGTAACTAAATTAGAACCATATACAATCGTTGAAGTCTCAAGGAACATGAAAATTAATAAAATAGAGCTTATCAAAAAGGAGGGAAGAAAAAGGGTATTAGTAATTGCGAGTGGGGGTCTTGACTCAACAGTAGCTGCAACATATCTTTTAAAACAAGGTTATGAAGTAACACTACTCCACTTCAATTACCATCATAAAGCTGAAGAAAGGGAGAGAGAAGCTATAAAGAAAATATCAGAGTATCTTAATGTCCCATACATCGAAATTAACACGGATCTTTTTAAGATAATTGGACATACTACATTACTAAAGGGTGGAGGAGAAATTGTAAAAGATAGGGGAGGAGAAGAAGGGGCCGAATTCGCTCATGAGTGGGTTCCGGCTAGGAATTTAATTTTCTTCTCAGTAGCATTAGCTTTAGCAGAAGCATACGGTTACGACGCTATAGCTTCTGGGATAAATCTAGAAGAAGCTGGGGCTTACCCAGATAATGAAATGGAATTCGTAAGAATGTTCTCTAAGCTTGCTCCTTATTCTACCGGCCCTAATAAGAAAATAGAAGTATTAATGCCGGTGGGTAACTTGGTAAAGCATGAAATAGTGAAGTTAGGCGTGGAAATAGGAGCACCACTTCACCTTACATGGAGTTGTTATGAAGGGGGAGAGAAACACTGCGGTAAGTGTGGGCCTTGTTATATGAGAAAAATGGCTTTTAGAATTAACGGGTTAGAAGACCCAGTAGAATATGAGAGTTAGTGTTGGTAATAAAAGAATTTACCTTTCCTACCGACTTTATTTTCCTTCATTAGCTCTATTAATGCCCTATTAACTTCATGTGCCGGGAAGTTAACGTTTTTTAAAAGCTCGCTAAAGGTCATCCATTCTCTTTGTTTGAGAATTTGCTCAACAACTTCTTTAACGGAGTCCATAACAATAACTTTTTACAACATAATAAATAAATTTGAGTATATTTTATAGTGTGTTTGTGAAATTAATGGTAGACAGAAGAAAACTTTACCTACCATTAATTGGATCAGCAATATCAATTATTATAGGATCAATACTTCTTATCGGAAAAGTGCCAGTAATTTTAACGATAGGCAGTGGAGTGTCCTCAACAATACTATTTCTCATCGCATATTTAATCTCAAGAGGGTATAAGATGGCTGAATATTTAGGTTTACTACTCACCTTTTTAGAGATTGTCTCCACTTCTCTAACACCCGCTCATATTAATTCAATTCTGGAATTTGGATCATCAATTTATGTGTCAGTTATCGATATATTTACAGTTTTAGCGTTCTATTTATTCCCTATAATTTATATAATCTATTTCATTGTATACATAGTTAAGCAGAATAAGGAAACTTCATAAACTTAGGAGAATAAATTTATAGTATGACAGATACATCCCCCGTGCTCCATCCAGACGCTAGAGTTGCAGATTTATTAGGGTTATTAAGTGTACTTCAGAACACCTTTGATGGTAAAACTGACGTATATTTGCTAGAAAAAGAATTGGAAGTGGACTTGGACGAATTAATGCCCATACTTTATGCAGCAAATTCAATGGGTTTTATTAATTTCATCGAAGGTGATGTAATAATAACAGATAAGGGAATCGAGTTCTTAAAGTCGAATATAAAGAAAAGGAAAGAATTATTAAAAGAGTCTTTAGATAGGGTAGAACCGTTTAAATCAGCTAAAGAATTAAAAACGTTCTCGGTAGATGACCTATTAGAAAAAATGCGAGAAAAGGGAATACCACTTTACGAAGGACCTACAGCATATAGAGACCTTGAAATTATTTTAAACGAGTGGGGAGTCTACTCCGGTTTTCTGAAAAGAATAGGAGAAGATGAGTATGAAATAAATCCGTAGTCTGAGACTGTAACTCTTTTACGTAATTACTTATTAGTTTTAATTATTTCTAAATATTGTTTCATAAATAACGTTTGCATAATATTATTAAGATCTCTAGATAACAAACCTCTCCAAACTAAAGTCTATTTACGAGGGTGGGAGTGTAGGACATTTCCCTCAACTAACCCTAATGATTTAAGGAGTCTGTATATAATCCCTTAGGCCCTTAGCCAAATAGAAGTAAAGAAAAAATATGCCACGGACAGACACGATCTTAAATGGAAAGTCTAATTACGATTTTTCGTAATCCAAGAATGTTTTATAACCATCTATGCCAACCCTATTATCAATGAGCAAAGAGAATGAAATCCAAGAGCCGGTAATACATTACACTCACGAAGCTGACACGTTTAGAACGAGAATATTTGGAATACAAGATGGGTTAATAGGAATTGGTGCTATTACTTTAGGTGTAGCAGGCTACTCCCAAGACCCATTAATAGTTTTAATAACTGGATTGATAGCAACTATCGGTCAAGCTTTTTCTATGGGAATAGGAGAATACATCTCAACTAGAGTTAGGGCACAGATAATACAAAATGAAATTAAAAAAGAAGAATATGAGCTCGAACATTACCCAGAGAAAGAGAAAGAAGAACTAAAACAATTTTACTTAGAAAAAGGATTACCAGAAGAAGAAGCGGAAGAAATAGCTAAAAGAATCATGAAAAACCAGGTAATAGCACTTAATGAGATGCTTATCCACGAGTTAAAAATATTCCCAGAGGAATTCGAAAACCCAGTAAAATTAGGCTTCATTATGTCACTTTACTTGATAATTGGGGGCATAGTACCATTGTTACCTTTCATAATTGATATTTACGTGCACTATCCATTCCTCTTCGCCGTAATATCTTCAATTGCAATAATAATAGCCGGATTAGGGCTTTTCGGGGTTATGGCCACTAAATATACTGGTTTAGCAAAGTACAGAGGGGCATTTGAACAAATAGCTACCGGCAGTTTAGCACTTATAGGGAGTTATATAAGTGGGCTGTTACTCGCACACTTCATACCGGTATCTAGCCTTCCCCCGCTCTGAGTAATTTAGCCAAATTTCTAGGTATTTTTGCTGGTTTATTATCTTTTTCAAATAACTCTTTTCTTCTAGCTTCTAAAATCATAGGTTCCTCGTGGAGATACTCTGCTGCAGTTATAACTTTACAGCCAACCGACTCAGCAATGTTTTTAACGGGTTTTAACACGCTCTCGTAATTCAAATCTCTTAAAACGTGATGATCAATTATCGCATATTGTAATCCGTTCTTGACAACGGTTTCGAGGTTTTTAATCTCCACATCAAGTTCCTCATTACTTAAAGCTCTGCCTAACAGATAGCTCAAAGGACCGTCAATAATGAGAAAATTAGGCTTAACCTCCTGAATAAATTTTAGATGGGAATCCTTGGGAGCACCCTCTATATCTGAAGTGAAAAGAACAGTCCCATCATTGTCACTTATTGCCACCTGAATTACATAGCCTAACCTCTCGTCTGCACCGTGAGGAACAGCATTAGAAAAAGTAATCTTTGTGGATCCTATCTTAATCGACTTACCATCCGCGCTCTCTAAGACTTTTGGCCTACCATTTATTGTCTTTAAGAAACGTGGTGCCCTTCTGAACTTTTGGCTAGGATTTATGAAGTTCTGGGGATCTTTTATATAAACTGTTTTCCCGTCGTAGATATCTAATGGTATTACATAACCAGGGTCGTGATGATCGTAATGATAATGGGTAATAATTATTACATCAGCCTCTTTTGCCTCCTGGTAAATCCTTTTTGCCAATTCAGTTAATCTATCTACCTCAAGTTGATGAGGAGGTAAGTTGTATCTTCTAGGAGCTAATGAAACTGCTGGGTCAATAAAAATCCTTAAGTCTTTAGTCTCGATTAATGTAGCTTGTGACCTCACACCCAAACTCTCAAAAGCTATCGGTTTTATTTCCACAACTTTACACTCTCGATTTTATCATATAAATTTCGATTGTAAATAAGACGATAATAATTCTAGGCTTTTATCACATTAGCTATGCTAAATATATTTTATTTATAAACAGTCATGTAATACATAAAAAATATACTCAAACATTTAGAACCTAATACTTGTTATATCAAGTATTGATTCTCTTAACCTCCTCTTAACCTCTTGTAAATCCGCATAAGCCATCCTCAAGCCATAATTTGTTCTTCTTTCCATAAGTTTACCTATACCATATATAGTAAACCCACTAACGGTCGTAATGTGAAATGGATCATCAATTCCAAAAGCTATAAACTTACCTATAGCTTGAATTGTCTTACCTTTTGGTTCATAATCGCCTAATATCTCCTTAATCATAACTTAATAATTTAACAAATATCAAAAAAGGGATAAGTCTACGTATTATTATATTTTCATATCCTCACAACAGAGAGTATTACACTCCAAAAGAAATATAAAAAGAGAATAGGAAAATTACATAATGCTTTATGCAATTATAGCTATGTTTAGTATCCTGGTATCGTCATGGAGTGTTTATAATTCCTTTTTAGCGATTTATGGCTTAACGTGGAAGGGAGATCAAAGAAAGGAATATAGCGGAAAAACATTCTCTATAATGATACCAGCAAAAAACGAGGAAAAAGTGTTAGGAAGACTCCTAGACAGGCTGGTAAACTTAGAGTATGACAAGTCGAAATATGAGGTAATAGTCTTAGAGGACGGCTCAACTGATAATACTTACAACATATGTAAAAAATACGAGGATATGTATGACATTATAAGGTGTATTAAGCTAGAAATAAGCCAAGTACCAAACGGTAAAAGTAGGGCTTTAAATGTAGGCTTAAAACTGGCTAAGTACGAAATTATAGGAATATTTGACGCTGATTCTGTGCCGAAGTTAGATATACTAAGTTATGCCTCGGCAACATTTTCAGATGATAACGTTGTTGCTGTTCAAGGTAAGCTCGTACCAATAAACGTTAGAGAAAGTATAATAACAAGATTTGCAAGCCTTGAAGAACTATTTCATGAATACTCTATTGCTGGGAGATCTAGATTAGGGCTATTTGTACCATTGGAAGGCACTTGTACATTTATAAGAAAATCTACACTGGAAGAGCTGGGCGGATGGAACGAATATACTCTTACAGAAGATTTGGACTTAAGTCTGAAGATCACCTCAATGGGTTATAAGATAGTATATAACCCCTCAATGATAATGTGGAGAGAAGTGCCGACAAGTCTAAGGTGGTTAATAAGGCAAAGACTTAGGTGGTACAGGGGGCATTTTGAAATCAGTATGAGAATTCCGGGGAAAATAGACCCTAAAATAATAGATGGTGCACTTATAGTGGGGACACCAGTCTTCATGGTACTAAATATCGTGAATTACTCATTAATTATTATATACCCATCCTCGCTCTTCATAATAGCTACAGCTTTCGTTACATCGGCTTCGTTTATTTCATTTCTTACAGCCGTAATAATATCTAGAAAACATTTGATAGAGTTCGAATACTCATTTCTGTCTTTAATTTATATGAATTTCGTAGTATTATTAAATTTCATAGCTATAATATTAGAAATTATAAGAGCACCTAAAGTGTGGATAAAAACTGAGAGAAGTGGTAAAATATTAGCACCTACAGAGGTATGAAAATGATAGTTGAGAGGCTTTATACTTCTAAACTTCAAGACTACCTACAGCATAAGAAAGATGAAGACACACTTTACGTTACCGACCTTGTTAGGTGCCCCTTAAAAGTACGCTTTGAAGAACAATATAAGGAACTGGCAATGAGTGAAGTGTTTGCACCTTCAATGCTTTTAGGCGACTTAGTTCATTCTGGTTTAGAAGATTTCTTAAAGAGGGAATTTAATGCTGAAGTTGAGGTTGAGGGAGAGAAGGAAATTCCAGTAAACGGTAAAACTGTAAAGATTAAGGGGAGGGCTGACGCGATTATACAACAAAACAACGAGAGAATAGTAGTGGAAATTAAGTCTGCAAAGGGCGACAAAGGTCTGCCATTAGAACACCACAAAGCACAGTTGCAACTCTACTTGTGGTTATTTAACGTAAGAAAAGGTATCCTAATATACGTCACCCCAGATAGGGTTACGGAATACATAATTGATCAGCCCGCAGACGAAGTGGGAGTAATAAGGCTTACAGAAGAGACGTTAAGAGCGAGTAAAGCCCCACGTTACCAATGGGAATGTAAGTATTGCGTATTTAAAGTGATATGTCCTAATAGAAAAAGTTAATCCGGTTTAATTATAACTATAATTTATGTATACCAGACCGGTTGTGTTAACGATAGCCGGAAGCGATTCTGGAGGGGGTGCCGGACTACAAGCTGATTTAAAGACTTTCACCTCTCTAGGAGTTTTTGGTACCGTAGTAGTTACCGGTCTGACGGCACAAAACACTAAGGGAGTTTTTAAAGTTCTAGAAATACCACTTGATTTTATTGAGGCACAATTCGATGTCATAATGGACGACTTAAAGCCAGAATTTGCAAAAACTGGGATGTTAGCCAATTCTTCAATTGTAGAATTGGTTGAAAAAAAGGTAAAACAATACAACCTTAAATTAGTTCTAGACCCGGTGATGGTAGCAAAATCCGGTGATCCATTAGTTACTGAAGATACTGTTAAAGCGTTACAAAAGCTGATGAGAGTGTCCCTAATAACGACGCCTAATAAATTTGAAGCTGAAAAAATAGCTGGATTTAAGATAACAAATTTAAACGAATTAGCCAAATCAGCCAAGGTTATCTATGACAAGTATGGTGTTAATGTGGTAGTAAAAGGGGGTTCATCGCTTAACGGGACAGATGTCGCAATAATTGATGGTGACGAGATTATATTAAAAGGGGAGAGCATTAACACAAAAAATACTCATGGAAGTGGGGACGTATTTTCAGCCTCATTAACAGCATATCTAGCTAAAGGATATAAACTAAAGGATGCTGTAAAACTCGCAAAAGAATACGTAACTTTAAGCATAAAGTACTCCCTTTCTTTGGGTGGAGGCCATGGCCCTGTTGATCCTTTTGCTCCAGCAGAAAGGATTATTGAGAGAGAAAACGCAAGAGCTATAATTGAAAAAATTCTGTGGGAAATTGAGAGAGACCCTTCATTACTTAAGTCGATACTTGACGAGGAGGATAAATCGAATATTGCTGTAATGACCAAGTATGGTGATATCGCAACAGTTGCTGGAGGAGTGATTAATTACTTAGATAAAATAAAGATAGACGGACCAATATTAATAAACATAGATAATACTGTCTCTCAAGTAAATAAAAAGTTTGATAAAAAAATTGTAATATCGGCCTCATTCAACAAGAGATTGTTAGAAGCAGCTGAGAAAGGGGTGATTAAATTAACACAAAGCGGTGAGAACGGTGATGTAATAGTTTATAACGGTAGAGCTTATATAACTGCTAATGATGAAGAAGAACTTATTAAGAAGTTGAAACTAATTTCTTCATGATATCTGTAGTTGGAAGTTATAATGTAGATATAATCCTTAAAGTTGATGAATTCCCGAATGAAGGTGAAACTGTATTTGCAAAAGAGGTTTATATTAACCATGGCGGAAAAGGGTCAAACCAAGCAGTATCTGCTGCAAGGTTAAAATCCCAAGTTAGGTTTATAGGTTCCGTGGGAAACGATGAATATGGAAGAAAAGCGATAGAGTTCTGGGAAGATGAAGGGATAGATGTTGCATATGTTAAAATAAAAAATGCGTTAACAGGATCAGCATATATTATAGTAAATAATAGAGGAGAAAATTTAATTGTAGTCAACCCCGGTGCTAACATGCTCTTAACGCCGGAGGATTTAAACGGTGGTCTTTACGGAGACATTCTCTTAACCCAATTAGAGATTAGAGAAGACACTGTTCTAACTGCCTTAAAATCCTTTAATGGTATTAGAATACTTAATCCCGCACCCGCAGTGCTCAAAGATTATTCCTTACTCGACTATGTAGATATCTTGACTCCCAATGAGATAGAATTCAAACAACTCTGCTCTTGTGACGATATAGATTATGGGATTAACATATTGCTAAAGAAGGTAAAAAAAGCGGTAATAATTACTTTAGGTGAAAGAGGAGCACTCATAGGGACTAAATATAAGAAAGTTCATATACCTACAATAAAGGTTAATGCAATTGATACTACGGGAGCTGGTGATGTATTTAATGCAGCACTAGCAGTTTATTTAGAGAAAGGATATGATTTGGAAAAGGCAGTTAGGATAGCAAATATAATAGCTTCCTATTCTACTACAAAAATAGGAGCATTGGGCCCAAGAATTGAGGAGGTGAAAGAACTAATTGAAAAAGAAGTTGAGAATTAAAAAAGAAGAATTGAATAAGGAGATGGAAGAAGAACATAAGTGTATAGGTCTTTGCTGTGACGATTTAGTGAGCATAACTGAGAGGGATGACGCATGAAGATTTATTTCTTAGGTACTGGAGCAGGTTCTACGTGGGGCAGTAAGAGGTTTAAAGCGGGGATTTATGTTAAGAGTGAGGGAAGTTCAGTGATTTTAGATATGGGAAGTGGAATTAACTACAGAATAGAAGACTTGAAATTAACAGATTTTAAAGCAATATTTATAACGCACCTTCACATTGACCATATAAACGGAATCCCAGATCATTTAGTTCAAAGAACAATTAACCAAATGCCTACTATAGACATTTACTCACCACCGGGGTTCTCAGAGTTATTTAAAACCTACACATATTTAGGCAATGGTATTTCCGCAAATATACATGAGGATAAACTGCCAAATGCAAGAATAGGAGAATTAGAAGTGTATTCAATAGAGGGTTGTCATAAAATTTACGATGTGGCATATATTGTGACTGATGGTGAAAAGAGCATTCTTTATACCGGTGATACATTAGAACCTTGTGAAAGTATAACAAGGGTGATTAAGGAAGTAGACTTAGTAATCCATGAGGCTAGCTGCATCGAAGATTGCAGTAAATATGGCCATACTAGTGTTAAGCAAATAATTAACCTCTTCCCCCGAGAGAAAGTAATACTAACACATATTCCAAGTCAGATAGAAGATAAAGTGAGAGAGATAGCTAAAGGATATAATATAGCTTATGATGGTTTAATAATAGATGTGTAGACTATTAGTTTTTTCAGTGAGAGGAGAAATAAATAAGGAAATTATTAATTCCTTCATAAATGCCGCAAAAAATGACGTTTACTTTAAATACGGTTCACATTCCCACGGTTGGGGAATTACTGCTATCGTTTGGAAGAGGGAAAAGCCTAAAGTAATTTATTACAAATCAGTAGAGCCAATATATGAAGATGATACTTTTATCCAAATCATAGACTTACTAAAAGGTGATAAAATATCTGGAATAATTCACGCAAGAAAAGCTGGGAAAGACTTCTTAATAGGTTTAAGGCATAACCACCCTTATCATATAAAGACTCAAACCCATGACTTGTACTTCGCACATAATGGTTCTATAAATAGAAAAGCGTTTCAAAACCCATCCTACCCCTCAACTGACAGTTATCTGTTCTTTTTAGAAATAGTAAACAGATTAGATAAACAAGACATAAGGAACGCTTATAGGGATGTATTAAACGTTCTAAAGGACTATGCTACTAGCTTAAATTCAGCGTTATTATCTTACAATGATTATGAGGGAGATAAGGTTTTAGTAGCTTATTATTATAACAGAGCGAGAATGAGGGAAATGGAGGAGTATTATAAACTGTATCAATACGAAAATTATATCTTCTCATCTACTGTGAATTATTACTTGGGTAAAAAGGGAGAAGAATTAGAATTTAATACCATTTACGAAATCAATTAAAGCATTTAAATAGATATTTAAAGACATTTATCATTATGACAGAGGAGTTAGTTGAAGCAAAAATTTTAGATTATGGAAAAATTAAGGAATTACACAAATCCATTCTATTCGCTAGGGAATATTCCAGGGTTGTTAAAGGAGGACCGCCACCTATAGACATTCCTAAGGAACTCTATTACCAAATGCTCTCAACTGGGGACATAAAATACGGGCCGTTAGATATAATTCCATTAGGTGATAAAAAGTATAAGATTAAAGGACTTAACGCGATAATTTCCACAGATAAAGAAGGGACTCCTTTATATGCGATAATTAACTTTTCAGATTCGATAAGGGTTTATCTAGCATATGAGAAACCTAAGTCAGTGATAGGAATTGACATTGGAGTTAGACATGTAATAACTCTAGTGGCCTTAAGGAACGGTAAACTCTGGAAAGTTAGATTTTGGGGTAATGAGGAGTTAGTAGAGGAGATGGTAAAGATACTTGGTGATCCACAAGGTATAAGTGAAATAAAAAACCTTAGGCTAAGGATAAGGAGAATTGTAAGTGATGTTATTAAGTTTATAAATGAGCTTAACCCAAAAATAGTTGCTATTGAAGATTTAAGGGTTTTTGAAACTAAGGCTGGGAAAGCGCTAAAGGTAATAGAAGATGAATTGGAGGAGAATCTGTATAAGGCTGGAGTCAAATACAAAAGACTAATGCCATATAATACAAGTAAAATATGCTCTAATTGCGGATTTAAGAAAGGAGAAGTGATGGGGCCTCTGTTCGTTTGCCCTGCTTGTGGATATAAAGCAGATAGGGATTTCAATGCGGCATATAACTTGGCTTTACAGTGTTACTATACTTGCTAAATCTTCCAATAATCCCTTAAAATTCTTCTCTCTTCAGATAAATACTCCCTAAACCTCGACTTTACAGCATCATTGCTCCTAGTACCAATATATTCCCTTTCAACGCCTTCCAGGCCTTCAATAAACGCCTTACTACCCCTTTCTAATCCTACAGAATAACCGCCCTCTAGAACTGCATATTTTCTGAACTTACTACCTATTAATCCCATATTATAATAAGTCCTTTCAGTAGCCCTAACCCTAGCTAAACCGTCATCCTCAAAGGCGTCAAACCCAGCTGAGTAAGCGATAACTGACGGTTTAAAATCATCTATTATTGATTGAATAATAGGGACAAGCTCCTCATATAAATCATCTCCACCATTGGGTGGGATAAGTAAGGAAATTTTAGTACCCTTAGCCTCCCCACCCCCTATCATATCCGGAAACCCAGTTCCAGGGTAAAGTGTTCTTGGATCTTGATGTATGTCGATATGGACTACATCTGGGTTCTCCCAAAATATCTCTTGGGTACCGTTTCCATAATGGACGTCAAAATCTAGAATTAAAACCTTCTTCAACTTTAACTTAAGTATAGGAAACGCAACGTTGTTGAATATGCAAAAGCCCAACGTAGGTGCGCCGAAAGCCCTACCGGAAATCCCAGCGTGATGCCCAGGTGGCCTTACTATAGCAAAGCCTTGTTGCTCGTATGCTGTTAAAGCACCACCTAAAGCCCATAATGCGGATTCCCATGTGTGTTCATTAGTATATGTATCTGCGTCAATCCAATCCCCCCTCTTGGAAGAAAGCTTAACCAATTCTACGTAATTTTCATCATGTATTAATTTTGGGTCTTCCTCAGTAGCTTTAATTGGTTTAATAATTGGTTTACCTTCTAACGCCTTTAAAACTCTCTTAACTCTATCTGGATTTTCAACGTGGTGACCATTAGGTTGATGTTTCAAGTATTCATCAGTATAGATTATGGGTATTACCACGAGAGAATTAATTTATGACCATTCTTAAAAACATATATGGAACGTATTAAAAGAGTAAGAGAAGTAATGAAAGAGAAAGGAGTTGATTATCTGATTCTTGGCCCCGGAAGTAATATGTTCTATTTATCTGGCTTTACTGAAGAACAGATGGAAAGGCCATTATTTTTAGTATTAGACCAATGGAATACTTATTTCTTAGCACCTAAACTTTATGAGGAACAATTATCTAAAACTCGCATAGAAGTAATTACTTATATGGACGGAGAAAACCCATATAAAAAACTTGAAATAGAGAGAGGAAAGATAATAGCGATTGATGATACGTTATGGTCTTCATTTACTATAGACATAATTAACACTTTCTCACCCTCACAGCTGATAAAGGCTAGTGAAATAATGAGAGAAGTGAGAATGATTAAGAGTAAGGAGGAGATAGAAATAATGAAGGAAGGGGTTAAAATCGCTGAAAAATCCTTCCTAGAAACAATCTCCCTTATAAGGGATGGGATGAAGGAAATAGAAATAGCCCAATTGTTAATAAGAAAGTTTATTGAAAATGGTGCTGAGAGGGTTTCATTTGAACCTATAGTGACCTCTGGGCCAAACACTTCTATGCCTCATTTAAGATCTACTGAAAAGAAAGTTAAGAACGGAGAAATTATGATATTTGATTTCGGTGTGAAGTATAAAGGTTACTCCACAGATACCACCAGAGTAGTAAGTCTAGGTAAACCGGAAGAAGACGTGTTAAAGGTTTACGAAATAGTTAAAAATGCACAAGAGCTAGCTAAAAAAGAAGTAAGGGAAGGGGTTAAGGCTTGTGAAATAGATAGAATTGCAAGGTCGTATATTAGTAGTCATGATTACGGAAACTATTTTATCCATAGGACTGGACATGGAATAGGAATTGACGTCCATGAAGAACCATATATCTCACCAGATTCAAAAAGAGCAATTCAGAAAGGAATGGTATTTACAATAGAGCCGGGAATTTATTTACCCGGAAAATTCGGGGTAAGAGTAGAAGACATGGTTTACGTGGATAAAGAAGGAGGAATAACGTTTAATTCTCTAAATAGGGAAATATTCATAATATAATCATGTGCTATCCCACGCCTTTCTTAATCTCCTTACTCCCTCTCTAATTTCATCCTCACTGGAAACCGAAATACTTAACCTTGCCATCGTGTCTCCTCCCCTTAAGAAGAAAGGCTTTGCTGGGACGAAGCTCAAACCGAGTTTGACAGACTCTTCAAATACCCTCCAACTATCCTTATGCAAATCTAACAGAAGAAAGAAACCGCATTTAGGCTCATTAAAGTCGTTAAAACCAGCGTCATTTAACGAATCAACAAGCACTTTCATTTTATTTCTGTAATACGATCCTAACCAGCTCATTCTTTCTTTGACAACACCCTTCCTTATCAACCTGGCAACAACGTATTGGTTTATGGTAGATGTGGAGAAATCCATTTGCTCAAGTAACGAAATCTTTTCTGCAATTTCTTTATTGGCTAATATAAATCCTATCCTTAACCCTGGAGCTATTACCTTACTAAACGAACTAATGTATATTACCCTCCCGCTCTTATCAAGGGATTTTATTGGCGGTAGATTTATACCAGAAATAGGCTTATATGGGTCATCCTCAAGTATGTAAAAGTCATATTTTTCAGCAAGTTCTACTAGTTCTTTCCTCTTGTCATAGGATAGATTTACACCAGCTGGATTATGACAATTAGGTATTACGTAAAGGAGTTTTATCTTTACAATTTTAAGTATTTGCTCAAGTTCGTTAACACTTATCCCATCTTTATCCATTGAGATAGGTATGGCTACATTACTCCTTAACTTTAAAGGGGTAAAAGTCTCTATAAATGTTGGGTTTTCCACTGCAATAGTGTCACCCTCGAGGAAATATTTAGCTAAGAGTTCTATTGCGTGTTGTGCACCACTAGTTATTACAACTACGTCATTCCCTTTATTAAGACCCAGAAGGTGAAGATAGTTAGTTTCAATCTCCTTAATTAACTCTTCTTGTCCTCCAGCACCAGGGTAAAAGAGAACTTTTGGGCCATATTCCTCTAAAACCTCGTTATAACTCTCTTTAATCTCCTTTATCGGCATTACTCTTGGGTCTGGAGAACCACTTGCTAAATTAATTTCTACCCTTTTAGCTATCTGTGATGCTAATTCTACTGGAGATATTTCTATTTCCCTTCCGATCCTTGAGACCATTTTCCCCTTATATTAATCTCAGTACCAACCCCATATTTCTTTGCTTTCTCGTAAAGCAACTTAAGTACCGCAACGTCTTCTAACCCTATCCCCATCGATTTAAAAACTGTAATATCATCAACACTCGTCCTACTTATTTTACCTAAAACTACATCAGAGAATTGGTAGACCTTATTCCAATCTAACATGTTCATCTTACTTGCAAGTATTAAATCCCCAGCTTCCTCTCTAGCTTGCTCAATGTCTTCAACAACTATTAAAGAAGAAGCTTTAAGAACTTCTGGGAAAAGCTCAACCCTCTCAGGCAAATTAGAACCCATAGCGTTAATATGAGTACCTTTTTCTAAAAACTCGAGCTTAACAAACGGATCTTTTGAATTAGTTATTGTAACTATAACATCCGCTTTACACGCGTCTCTATAATCCTTCGCTCTTATTACATTTATCCCTTCTCTTTCTAAAACTTTAACCTCACTATCAAGTTTCTCTTTGCTAAAAACCTTGATATTAACCCCGGGCTTAAGTTCTCTGAACGCCTTTACTTGGTATTTCCCTTGTCTACCTAAGCCTATAATTGATACAGTTTCATAACTCTTTTTAATTAAATCTGAAGCTAGAACTGAAATAGCCCCAGTTCTTATCCTTGTTAGGAGGTCTGATTCAGCAATTAGGAGAATTTCGCCGTTTTCGTCATATAGTATTGAGAGGAAAGAGCCCTTTACAAATGCTTTAAAACCTAAATAACGATCAAAACCCCCAGACTGATAAGTTAAAACTGAGCCGTGAAACGAAGTTCTTACTCTTTTACTATTTACCGCCATTTTCTCCCCTAAAGCTTTAAACGCATTATGGAGTATATCTCTAACCTCTTCAAAGTTTAATAACCTTTCTACTTCTTCCTCCCTCAGCAGTAATGCCAATATTTTTCCCTTATATATTATGCCCAATATCTTAAAAGTAAAACTTGTAAAAAACTCTAAATTATGGAGTTAACCCCCAGATTGCAAGATATAGTTTCAATCCTAAAGGAAAAAGGTAGTATAAATATTAAGGATCTAGCATTACAACTGAAAATTTCTCCTAAAACAGCAAAGGGATACGCTAGAGAATTATATCGGTTAGGATACGTAGAAATTGACGAGAACGACAACATAAGGCTAAAAAGTGAAAACCCAAATGACGTATCCGAACTAAAGAAGGTAGTAGAGCAACACGATAGCGAAATATCAGTACTTAAGAAAGAGATAGAACAACTAAAAGAGGAAATTAACAAGTTAAAGAAATTAAAATCTAAGTGAGAGTTTTAATACATAAAGTAGCCATTTCATCATTTTTTCTGAATTTAGCTTACTTTTACCCTTTTCCCTATCCTTAAAGACAATAGGGACTTCAACAACTCTCAAACCCCTCCTCAAAATCTGATAAACAGCACAAATTTGAAACTCATAACCCCCAGCAGTAATACAGTCTTTAACAGCTTCAATCGCTGAAGTAGAATAAACCCTATATCCAGACGTATTATCGTATATTGGAGAACGTAATAAAAGCCTCACTATTAGATTCGCACCACTACTTATAATTCTCCTTTTTAAAGGCCAATTCTCTATTTTACCACCCTTAATATACCTAGAACCTATAACTAAATCAGCGTTCTCACTGGCTTTAAACATAGAGGGCAAATAGTAGGGATCATGACTCAAATCAGCATCCATAGTAGCTACTCTAACTAGCCCTAGTTCATAGGCTTTCAGCAATCCAAATCTTAAAGCACTTCCAAGTCCTTTTTCGTCCTTTCTCACGAAAGTTATCGCACCTAATTGCCTAGCTATCTCAGCCGTACCGTCACGACTATCATCATCAATTACGAGAATTTTAACCTCTGGAACATAATCCCTAATTAACTTTATCAATTCCCTTATATTATCTGCCTCGTTATAGGTTGGAATTACGACTCCCAGCATTGCACATATCCCATATTTTGTCACTTACATAATGTAAATTTATTCCAAACTTCCCTCTCTTCTCACTCATCGCCTTTTCCTTATTCATGAGAACCTTAATTACAGCAATAGGCAACCCCGTCCTAGTCTTCACCAAAACAATATCACCCTCTTTACATTCACAATCATAACTCACAATACCGGGTACGAAGAGATCAGCACCATTAACAATATGCTTCACTGCACCCTCGTCAACAGTGACTGATGGCATAATTACTTTGTATTTCTGTATAAAACAAATGGTAGGTATTAAGTCTTCTGAAAAGAACGAAAGTAATCCATCGATGAAATAATAAACCTCTTTTTTCTCTTTACCTAGTTCTATCTTCCCATTAATTTCCCAGCCATATTTATCCTTAACCCTTTTAATAAATTGTTTAACATCCTTTTCAGATAAAATGTGCCTCTGCATCTCATTTCACCAGCTCATCAGCCCTTACTGGCATTTTGGTCAGTCTCTTTTTAACACAATTTTCAACAGCATTCATAACAGCCGGAGTTGAAGCGATAGCACCAGCCTCCCCGATACCTTTACTACCCGTTGGATGAGGAGATAGACCGAAAGTCACGTAATGCCATTCAATTTCAGGGGCTTCTACAGCTGTGGGCAATAAGTACTCTTGGAAATTAGATGTAATTAAATTCCCCTCATCATTAAACACCGCACCCTCAAGCAAAGCTTGAGCCATACCTTGTACAATCCCACCTATCGCCTGGCCCTCAGCTAACAAGGGGTTAATTACCCTACCCACATCGTCGATTGCAATATACTTTTTCAACCTCACAATTCCAGTCTCATCAACATCAACCAAAGCTAAATGTACCCCGTATGGAGTAGTTGGAGGTGAAGTAACATTATACACCGCAGTAAAATCCAAGCTTTCACCCATTTTATACGCGTTACTTACTATCTCATTAAAGCTTACAACTTTACCAGACCTCTTATGCCTCACATTACCATTAGAATATTCAACCTCCTCAACATCAGCGTTAAGCAACTTAGCCCCTATTTCTATTAATTTCTTCTTCAATTTCTCTGAGGCCAATAAAACAGCAGAACCGCCAATGGTTACAGTCCTACTACCCCAAGTACCTATACCGTCTTCAATAATTTCAGTATCACCCCATCTTACCTCTATCTTTTCCATGGGGAGTTCAAGCACGTCTGCAGCAATCTGAACAAAAGCAGTCCCATCACCTTGTCCATGAGGACCAGTACCAGTTACTAAAATTATCTTACCATCACTTTTAACAAAGATTCTTGCGACCTCCCAGGGGCCGAAAGCTGTAATCTCGATATAAGTTGAAACACCAACACAACCATGAGCCTTTAGCTGATCATAATACCTCTTTCCTAATTCCAGCATTCTCTTAATGTCACCGCTATCGTAATTAACGCCAAACAGATTTTTGTATGGGAGAGAATCTATGGCATTTTTGAGCCTTATCTCATATTGGTCAATTCCTAACTCATTAGCTACAATATTTATAATTCTTTCAATAAAATATATTCCTTCTGGTCTACCTGCACCTCTATAGGACTGTGTGGGAGTTATATTAGTATTTACTGCGTAAACATCTACCTCAGCCCCTACTAACTTATATATCCCCGGTAACATTCTAACAGTGCTCTTCACATTACCCAACTCGTCATCATTTGCATCAAAATACGGTGCACCCAGATTTGCGATGAGTTTACCCCTTATCCCTAAAATAGTACCGTCTTTTTTGACTGCAACTTCGAACTCTAACGATTTATCCCTTCCATGTCCAGCACTCTGCATTTCTTCACTTCTGGTGGGAATCCATTTAAGAGGCTTCCTAGTAATGAGTGCTAATTTAGCTAAGGCATATTCCTCTGGATGAGATATTATCTTACTACCAAATGCACCACCAACATCTGGTTGAATAACTCTGATGTTTTCAATCCCTAAAAACGAGACTAAATTCCTTCTTAAATAATGAGCTGATTGTGTTGAGGAATAAAAAGTCAGCTTAGAACCGTCATAATAGGCAACCGCACCTCTAGTTTCTAAAGGCGACGCAATAACTCTCTGATTATATAACTTATCCTTAATAATTAGATCAGCCTCACTGAACGCCTTACTTACATCACCACCTTTCCAAAGATCGTGATATACCACGTTAGAGGAATTCTTAGTATATACTTTCACATTGTCCTTAAGAGCTTCCTCCGGGTCTAATACGTAATCAAGAGGTTCATATTCTACTTCAATACTTTCCAAAATATCATAAGCCTCATAACGGTCTTTAGCTATTACGGCAGCTATAGGTTGACCAACGTAAGTCACTTCATTAGATGCTATTGGAAAATCTTTCCCTGGGTTTATATCTTCCCCTGTGAAAACACCTTGAGTTTTCTTTATCTTTATCCTAGCATGGGGATATTTACTCCTAAGAAAAGCTACGAAATACATACCTGGCAATTCTACGTCATCTACATAAACTGCCTTACCTGTTATAAATTTATAATCCTCAACTCTTTTGATAGGCTTTCCGATATACACAATAGAAGATTGTGAAGATATAGTAAATAAACCTAACTTAATACCCTAAGCCTCTCCGATAAAGGCGGATGAGTGGATAAAAGGCTCGAGTTTGGATTATCATATTTCCTTATTAAACTCGCTAACCTTTCCTTACCTACTACAAGGGAAGCTAAACGATCAGCCTCTACTTCTTGCCTTCTCCTAATATGCCTCTGAATAAACAATGAAAGTAGTAAAACTAAAAAAGACAAAAACAAGCTAAATTGAGCTATAACTGAAACTGTAAACAAAATTAGAAAAGTGAGGAGTATGTTAAATCGAGAGTGATGTAAAACCACGTGTGAGAGTTCATGAGAAAGTAAAACCTCAATTTCATCATCTGAAAGGTTCAGTGCCCCTCTAGTAATGAATAATTTTTTACCGTCTACGAAAGCATTAACTTCATTACTCGCAATTACATAAACTTTTAATCCATTCACCTCAAATAGCTTGACAGCTTTGCGATAACCTATTTTCTTAAATATTACATATAATAGAGGGAGTAAAATGAAAATATTCATTTAAGACTTACTACTCAGTATTACTATATATCTTTCAACATATATGAAAATTTTGAAATTCCGAAGGGGGTTAATAAAAACTGAGATAGACACGCTTAAATTAAAGTCTGAGAAAGAAACCTTGTGAAAGCTGTACTACTTGAAAATGGTAAAGCGGTAATTAAGGAAATCCCTAAGCCCACAATTCAAGAGAGAGGTGATGTAATAGTTAAAATGAAAGCTTGCGGACTTTGTGGTACTGATGTTGAAAAAATTTGCGGGCAGTATACCGCATCTCAGCCGATACTAGGACACGAACCGGCTGGGATAATAGATGAATCTAGCGTTGATTTCTTACAACCTGGTCAGAGAGTGTTTGCACACCATCACGTACCATGCTATGAATGTTATTACTGTACCCACGGAAGCCCTACGATGTGCCCATATTATAGGAAAACTAATATTTACCCCGGGGGGTTTGCGGAGTATTTCAGAGTACCTGCCTGGAACGTCTTAAGGGGAGGAGTATTATTACTTCCAGATAATGTATCTTTTGACGAAGGGGCGTTTATAGAACCATTAGCTACCGTGATTAGAGCCCAGAGAAGGGTTAGGATAAATAAGGGAGATAGCGTACTAGTAGTGGGTGCAGGCCCTATGGGGTTATTACATGTAATGATGGCTAAAGTTAACGGAGCTTCAACCGTAATAACCTCTGACGTGGCAGATTTCAGAACGGATTTCGCAATTAAAGTTGGAGCTGATTACTCACTTAACGCTAGGAAGACGAACGTACCTGAAGAGGTGAAGAAATTAACAGACGGTAGAGGAGTTGATATAGCCATTATAGCATCCGGTTCGCCTTCAGCAATTATTTCTGGACTCATGGCGGTAAGAAAAGGGGGATATGTACTACTTTTCGGAGTACCATATAAGGGAACCATTCTGAACTATGATATAAGCGAGTTATTGAATAACGAGATTTCAATAATCACTAGTAATGCCGCTGTTGAGGAAGATACTAAAGAAGCACTGAAAGTTATTGCAGAGAAGAAAATAGACGTCACGAAATTAATTACCCATAAATTTAGAATAGATGAGTTCAATGAGGCCGTAAGGGTAGCTAAGGAAGGAAACGCCATAAAGGTAATAATATATGACTGAGAGGACGAGAAGGAAAAGAAAGAGTGTGAGTTTGAATAATTTTAGAGCTTTAGTTAGATCTTTTTCCGTTGGTAATTTCCAGTAACCAACGGAATAATAACCTAATTTCTCCAGCTTAACTTTAAGAACAGAAGAAGCTGCACCAATAGGATACCTAGCATTCGTGCTTTCAATACCACTGTTTTTTATAATCTCTGAGAACCTTTCCGCTTTTAGCCCCATCATATAACCGGCTAAGTACATAAAAGCTGCCGTTAACCTTGCTGGTATATAATTAAGTATTGTGTCAACTTTAGCCGAAAACCAGCCCTCGTTTATTAACTCCGGAGTTTTATAACCAACCATACTGTCCATAGTATTACTTAACCTTTGTAATATAGCCCCGGGATAACCCAATATGAGAAACCAAAACAGGGGAGAAATTATACCATCAACTAAGCTCTCAAATAGGGATTCAATAGCAGCAGAAATAACGTGAGGCTCGTCAAGTTCATAAACGTTTCTTCTAACCAATTGTTGAGTATATTTTCTACTCTCTTGAGTTACCGGGATTGACTTCTTAACTAAATTGTATAACATTTTAATTGAAAAAGTAGTCTTTAAGAATACTGATAAGACTATTATTTTTACAATAAACCAAGGGATCTCCAAGGGCAAAAGTAATAGTATAAGGACTGGTATAACGGAAATTATCCACATAATCATACCGTATAACTTCCCCTTATACGGTCTAATTAACTTCCCAGAAATCTTACCAGTCCATACTACCGGATGAATAAAGACCGGGGGCTCGCCTAATGAAAGGTCGATAATAATAGCGAGATAAAGTAATAAGAGCAAGACTTCTCAAGACCTAGTAAGTATATTGGAAATGATAAAGTTATCACAGCTCCAGCTAAATCACCTGAAGATCCCCTTAAAACCTTAAGGGCAATAAGCGAATATACAGCAAGAGTCGCTAAAAATAGTAGAAAGAAGAAAATTGAAAGAGGGAAAAAGAAGACAGATAAAATAAGCGTAATTACCCATTTCCTCCCTATCCTTTCATGGAATACTTTGCCTAGATAACTTTCCCGTATAGGTTTTATAGTACCTAGAAGTAAAATCGCATCAACCCTACTTAAAATCTCGGCGGAAATTAAAGGCCAAATTGAAAGGTTGAAGTTGAGTACAGCTACAATAAACAATGTTACGTAAACCAGAAATAATCCTATTCCTCCAGCACCTATCTGTACGTCGTGTAACGCTTTTAGCCTTTTTTCGTAATCTCTGATCATTAATGCGTCACCTAAATCTAATAACCCATCAAGATGATGAAACCCCCTTATTATCTCAACCTCTGGGATCAAAAGAAGAAAGGCTGTAGTACCTAAAATATGATAGGTAATTTTTAAGAAAAAATAGTCTATGACTCCAGTAATAAAACCTACTATAAAAGGGGATAAAAAAGCATAGTTCGCTATCTCCTCAAGTGTAACGTTTCTAACCGATGGTATTATAGTAAAAAAAGAAATTTGGGCAAGTATCCCTTTTAAAACCCTCATACACAAATTCATACGAATGACAGTTTTAATCGCTTCTACAATGAGTGATTCAGGGAAATCAACAATAACTGCCGGCCTAGTAAGATTACTTAAGGCCGAACCATTTAAGGCACAGAACATGTCATTAAATAGTTATCCTACAGAAGATGATGGGGAAATAGCATTTATTCAAGCATATCAGGCAATGGGGAACGGGTTAAAACCTCAAAGATATATGAACCCCATACTCCTAAAACCCAGTAGTAAGGGGATAGAAGTAGTATTCATG
Organism: Sulfolobaceae archaeon; assembly: GCA_028277025.1. Next base: position 12,111 of record JAPYVG010000002.1, on the reverse strand, counting down.
GGAAGACCCAAAGGAGTTTATAAGGCATCGGAGTACTATGAAAGAATAGGAGAATTTTGGAAAGAAGTTAGAGAGTTAGTTAAATCAGATATGGTGATTGAAAGCGCCGGAGGAATAGAACCTAATTTCCTCGACAGAGATATTACACTTGTAAAAATCGTTAAGGAGTTCAATATCCCTATAATTTTAGTACTGGACATTGATAGAGGAGGAGCATTCACCTCTGCTTTAGGAGCATATTATACATTACCTCCTTCAATTAGGGGGAACTTAAAAGGATTTATAATAAACAAACTTAGGGGAGATGAGAAACTTGTTGAACCTGCTATTAAATGGCTTGAGGAAAGGACTGGAATGAAATATTTAGGTTATTTACCTTATTTCGATACTCCGTTAATCATGCCAGAGGACTCAATGAATGTATACAATATAGGCGAAGGCGAAATAGAGGTCTCAGTAATCGCATATCCTTATATGAGCAATTTTAATGAATTCAACGCTTTTATGAAGGCTAATGTGATAGTTAAGTTTGTCAAAAAACCTAGGGAAGCTGAGAAAAGCGACGTTATAATTTTACCGGGGAGTAAGGATACCTTAGCCAGTCTAAAATGGTTATTAGAGAAGGGATTCTATGAGTTACTGAAGAAAAAGCCAGTAATAGGAATTTGTGGAGGGTTCCAGATAATGGGTAAGGAAATGATTGACGTAGGAGGGCTAGAAACGGGGTCTGAAATTACTGGACTCGGATTCTTTAGCATAAGAACTGTATATGAAAGTGAGAAAGTGACAACGTTATCTGTAACTGATAACGGAATTAAAGGTTATGAGATAAGGAGGGGAAGAATAGATTATTTGGGTGAAAAACCATTATTTACAATAATAAGGAGGGGGAATAAAGAAGTAAATATACCAGATGGTGCTTTTAAAGGCAACAAGTTGGGTTTTAGTATTCATGGCACGTTGTATTCAGAGAGCGGAAAGAAGTTGTTGAACGAATTGTTTGGAATTAAGATAAATAGTGGGACTTTAGAAGAGGAGATACAAGAAGAGGTAAGCAGAGTTGCTAGGATCTTAAAACAATACGTAGACGTTGAAACTATTAGCTCGCTTTTTACATAATTAAGTAAATAAGGACGGTGAATTTAAAACTTAGATTTTACATAAATATCTTAATGGAGTTTGATCCTAAAGCCTTCATCGATGAGATTTCTCCACAAATAAGACAGATAATTGATGGAAAAGCTATAGCTGCGGTGAGCGGAGGAGTTGACAGCACTACGGCGGCAGTGCTTTCTTACAAAATTTTAGGAGACAAAGTAATTCCAGTAATGATAGATACGGGTTTCTTGAGGGAAAATGAAGCAAAAAAAGTAAAGGATATGTTAAAGGGTTTGCTTCCTTTAGAGATCGTTGACGTGAGTCAGAAGTTTATAGCTGAATTAGAAGGGTACTCTGATGCTGAAGAGAAAAGAAAGAAGTTCAGATCATTATTTTACGATACTCTGTCTATGATAGTTAAACAATACGATGCGAAATACTTAATACAAGGAACTATAGCAGCTGATTGGGTTGAGACACAAGGGGGAATAAAAACACAACATAATGTATTAGTCCAACTAGGTATCGATACTGAAAGGGAATGGGGATTTAAAGTCGTTGAACCTTTAGCAGATTTATATAAGAATGAGGTAAGAGAACTAGCAAAATACCTTGGTCTCCCCAAAGAGATTTACCAAAGACAACCATTCCCCGGACCGGGATTATTAGTCAGAGTTGTGGGAAAACTTACGAGAGAAAAATTAGAGATAGTTAGAAAAGCTACGACAATAGTAGAGGAAGAATTAGGGAGTTTAAATATATCGCAATATTTTCCAGTAATCTTTGAAAGTAACGGAGAGTTCGTAGATTCACCCGTAAACTGTAAGACTTGGTTATATAACGTTAAGGCTACTGGTGTTAAGGGAGATGTAAGGGCTTATGGTAAAGTTGCAAAAATTGAATGCAATACTGAGTGTTATGAAGAGCTGAGAGGGTATATGGAAAAAATAACAGCAAGTGATGTAACACATGTGGTTATCCCCGTTGTGGAGAAAGGGAGTGGTAAATATACCATAGCGATAAGGGCCGTAAATACTTCAGACTTTATGACCGCAGATTTTGCAAAAATAGACTTCAAAATACTTAAGAGAATTGGTGAAAAAATAATTCAGATATCAGATTATATAAAAGAAGTAGTTTATGATATCACTACAAAACCTCCAGCTACTATTGAGTTTGAATGAACTTGTCTAATAGTTTTATTCTTTTAGATGGATGCGGATGGTCGCTAAATAAATCACTAAATATTCCCACTTTCTCGTGCCTCCACTGCTCTATTAACGTTTGAACATCGTAATAGTCTATATCTTCTTTTTGAAGAGGAGCAAAGAACAGCATCTGCCCTAAGGAGTGAGAGCTCTTCTTAGCTCTCTGGACTATTCTTGGATCTGTATATAAAACTATTTTAGCTAATGCTGTCTGTAAATTCCTAGCCCCATCTGGTACTGTTAAAGCAGAATTAATATCCGCATACGCTTCTCTCATCCTATTGAGGAACAATACAAATAAATTGAATATAAAACTCAATGCTATTAGGGCTATCCCTATCAAGAATAAAGTACCGTTATTCTCACTGTTTCTTCCGCCTCCACCACCAAGTATTCCACTCCACCATAAGGAGTAACCTAACCAATATAATAGCGTCGGGATCAGGCCAACAGCTAAAAGTAGTTCTGTGTCCTTATGCCTTAAGTGCCCTAACTCATGCCCTAGAACAGCTTTAACCTCTTCCTTGTTTAATATTCTTAAAAGGGGTAAAGTAACTGCTACATTTTTGCCATAAAGGGGGCTACTAAATGCGAAAGCATTAGGAAACGGAACATCTGCAATATATACTTTAGGCATATCAAGTTTATTATAATATGCCACTTCTTGAACTAAACTATATAACCAACCGTAGGTTGAGTCTGAAGGGGTGACTTCGTATAACCTATATATGCTTTTTATTATCGCGGGGCCGAAAAGCCATTGGATTAACGTAATTATAACTACAAATGATAGAGCACCAGTTACCAAATAAGGAGTCTCTGAAAAACCGAAAAAGTATCCCAGAAGTCCATAGACCACCAAGAAACCAAGAACTATCGTAGATATTGTAGCTAAGATCATTCCTATTCTAAATCTTACGAGCCCTTTTACCATATGTTTAATTTTTAAATCTCATTTTAAAAAGTTTTCCCACAACGAAAATTTAATAGTTCTTATGAAAACATTATAATATGGCAGAAAGTGATATTGTTAAAGAATACATGAAGGCAAATGTTATAACGGTAAGTAAAGATACTACGATGGAGCAAGTAGCTAAGATAATGACGGAGAAAAATATAGGATCTGTAATAGTTGTAGATAATGGAAAACCTGTAGGGATAATAACAGAAAGGGATATAGTAAAGGGAATTGGTAAGGGAAAGAAACTAGATTCTAAAGCCGAAGAGATTATGACGTCATCATTAATAACGATAAGGGAGGATTCTCCAATAACTGGTGCATTAGCACTTATGAGACAGTTTAACATTAGGCATTTGCCCGTAGTTAATGATAAAGGAGAATTAACCGGTATAATATCAATAAGAGACGTAGCAAAGGCAATCGATAATTACTTCGAGAATTTAGAATAAAGCGAAAACGTTTTTAAATTTTTTACTCCTCACTCTCGGTAATGGAAAGGAAAAGAACTAGGCTTATATATACAGGGGTTATAAATTTTTCTTTAAGGCTCTCAACTGCACCTTTATCATTTATCTTTACGTATTTAGTGGCCCACTACTTAAGTAATTTACCAGATGGGAGAGTTATTTTTGCAACATGGCAATCAATATTCGTGCTTGTTATGGGATATTTCACAATACCGTCAGATATTTTCTCACTTATAACTTCTCGTTTTGCAAGTGAGGATAAACCGGTTGGAGGGATAATTATAGTCAACGCTATTGCCGGAGCTATTTCGGCTCTTGTATATTCACTAATCGTACCATACCTAATGGAAACGATTACTTATATTGACCCATTAGCCTTTTACTCGGCAACGTTACTAATAATTACTTTCTACGTCTATAAGATAGTTACAGCTATAACTAGGGGAAGAACTCCATTAGTAATAGGAATCACAGCCACGGTCTTCCAAATAAGTAGATTAGTAATAGTACTTGTAGCGTTCTTTTTATTTCATCTTACTATTTTAGGCGTAATAATTGCATATTCAATAGGATATATTATACAGACAATTTTAAGTTTAAGATATGTTAAAGCAAACCTCACCATAGATTTTTCGGTGTCAAAGAAGATTATTAAAAAATCAATCGTAACTATAATATACTATTTACAATTAATAATGGAAGCTACTATAGTCTGGTTAACGCTAATTATTACTCATGACCCCATAACAATTTCTTACTTCGAGTCTGCATTAATAATTTCTAATATAGTTACATGGTCTTATTCAATATACGACGGACTTATTGCTAAGTTATCAGAGAGTAAATCAGCTGATGTAGTTGAGACTGCAGTAAAACTTTACTTTACAATCTCAACGCTTTTCCTCTCTATTGTCTTAATAGAAAGTTATCCGTTATTATATCACTTAAGGAGAGATTACACACAAGCCCTAATGGCCTTTATTGTACTCTCGGCATCAAACTATCTAAGGGGAATTTATTCAATTTTTTATTATTCAGTAATAATGAAAGATAAGGCAATGGGATTTGAAGAAGACAATCTGAAAGGATATACCGCAAAGTTGAATATAAGTAATATTCAATTCGCTGTAATAGGTGTCATTGTCTCTCTGATTTTAGTATATCTCTTTAAATGGGAAAGCGCGTATATATTGGCAACATTAATGACACTTGGTATACTTATAAATTCGGTCTGGATGTCCTTGTCGTCCTATAGAGTCTCTAAAGATTTATACTCATTTAAATTTCCAGTGAAAGAAAGTCTCACATCAGTGCTAATTGGTTTAATTACTATATTACTCTTATTCAGATTCTCGATAATGAATGTGTCCTATATGTTCATGTTAATAGAAGGAGGTCTAGTAATTCTGGTCTATGCATCTTTGAGTTATTTCTTAAACCCCTTTGCCAAAAGGATAATTAAGGAAGGAATAAAAGAGGTAAGAAAAACTCTTATGTAAGAAGTATAATGTAAACCTATGTCTGGACTTGAAATAAGAATGAGGAGGCTTTTTGAAAAGGGTAAGGCTTTTGTAGTAGCATTAGACCACGGCCTAGTAATGGGACCGCTTAAAGGAATTGAAAGAGTGGGAGAAGTTGTAAGGAAAATAGCATATAATGGTCCAGATGCCCTTCAAATGACACCAGCAATGGTTAAGCTAGTTAAGGAGAATTTCTTCAGTAGATCCTCTCCAATGCTGATTGCGAGACTTGACACAGCAAACGTATGGAGACAAAAATATAAGACCTATAATTCAGGTTATTACACGGCGGTATACAGTATAAAAGACGCAATTGAAGCTGGGGCAGACGCGGTAGTAACATACCTAGTGGTAGGTTACGGTGAAGATCAAGTAGAGGGAATGAACATAGAAGTAATATCGGCTTTAAGGAGGGAGGCTAATGATTACGGAATTCCTTTTATAATAGAACCTCTTTTCGTAGAACCTAATAATCCAGACTCAGTGAAACAACCAGAATTAGTAAAATACGTAACAAGATTGGCTTCAGAGATAGGTGCTGATATCCTAAAGGTCGATTATACGGGAGACATAAAAAGCTTTAGGGAGGTAGTTGAAGTAGCTTTTGCCCCTATATTAATAAGGGGAGGACCAAAGACAAACACTGATGAAGAGTTTTTAAAAATGTTAAAGGATGCATTGGATGCTGGGGCAGCTGGGGTTACTGTGGGAAGGAACGTGTGGCAAGCTAAAGAACCAGATAAAATGGCGAAAGCAATTTCTATGCTGGTGCACGAAAATAAGGATATTGGAGAAATCTTAAAAATATTAAAATAGACAGTTTGTTATGTACAAGGAATTTCTGAATAGAAACATTACTCTTCTTTCTTCAATTGTTCTAGCAATAATACTCATAGTTTATACTTATTATACAGTCATTACTTTCGCCTCAATAAAAGGGTATATAGGAGACGAAGTATGGTATCCGACAGCCGCTTACAATATACTCAAATATATTTTTCACGTAACGCCACCAATGTATTTCCCTTACCCTCAAGAGAATAATATACAGACATACATTAACCCAGAACACCCCCCGCTTGCAAAATACATTATGGGAATTTTCATATATTTCATGGGTTACCAGCCATTAGCGTGGAGAATACCGAGCTGGATAATGGGTGACTTGATCGTAATAGTGGGTTTTTTGCTAGCTAGAAGACTTATCGGAAACGATTTATGGGGTAATATTGGAGGCTTAACTGCAGCAGCATTAATTATGTTATCTCCAAATATCTGGCTTTTGCACGGAGTCGCTATGCTTGATATATATGTAGCGTTCTTCTCTCTCTTAGCAATCTATTTCTTACTCTCAGATAATTTACTTTTAGCAAGTATTGCATTGGGATTAGCTTTCGCATCTAAGGAGAGCTCATTACCATTGATTTTACCCTTCCTTTATTACATTGGAGAACTAAAGAAGAGCCCAATTCAGAGAGCTGTCTACGGTTTAGGTATACCAGCTATGGTCTTTGCAATACTCTCAGTCCCAATAATGATTTACTTTGACGGAGTTACAGGCTGGTTAAAGGATTCGTTCCTTTATATGTTGGGCTGGGACGCCACAAATGGGCATATAGCCTTAACTGCAATTGACCAAATCTCCGAACCCTGGCAATGGTTTTTTGATATTCACCCGTTTTATGTAGGTTACGGGTTATATGCATCAACAAACCCATTCATCATGTGGGCTTGGGTTGTAACTACTCCTTTAGCCTTTATCATGAAAGACCTAAAGAGTATAATACTCACAATGTCAGCCTGGACTATGTGGATAGCGTTTGTTATTGTCTATATTCTGGGGAATCACACATTATTTAGCTTTTACGTCACGGACTTCGCACCTATAGTTAACGTATATATACCGGTGGCTCTTTTTAAGTTCTTAAAGTGGCTTCCCGAAAGAGGAGGGGAAAAGATTAAAAAACTAGAAACACAACCACAACCTAGTAATGTCAGTTAGAAAAGCTGTAATAACGGCGGCTGGAAAAGGGAGTAGAATGAAATATATTACGTCAGTATTACCTAAAGCATTACTACCACTTTTCAGAAGTGAAGATAGTAAGATAGTTATGAGGCCAATAATAGACCTTATACTCGACTCTTTAAAAGACGCAGGGATAGAAAAGTTTTGCTTGGTAGTTGGAAAACATGGAAAGTTATTAATGGATTACTTATTCGAAAGAGGAGTGACTTTTGTTTTTCAGCCAGAACCAAAAGGCTTTGGAGATGCTGTAGTTAGAGCTGAAGATTTTTCAAATAACGATCCTTTTGTAGTTCATGCGGATGACGGAGTATTAACTGGCGGTTATAAAGAGGCTATCTCGCTTTTCGATCAAATTAACCCAGATGCAGTGCTGTTATTAAGAAAAGTAAACAACCCGAAACGGTATGGAATTGTAACAGTAACTGAAAAAGGAGAGTTTATGGGGCATAGGCTTTTTAGAATTACAGAAGCTGAGGAAAAACCTAGCAATCCTAAATCTAATATTGCGATTTCAGCAGTCTATGTCTTCTCACCTAAAATCTTTAGTGCACTTAAAAGCGTTAAAGTCCCAGAAGGGGGAGAACTGGAGCTAACGTATGGTATTGAAAAGCTTATTGAAAATGGTGGAGAAGTTTATGGAATTCTTTTAGAAAGAGAAACTTGGCTTAACGTAGGAGACCCAGTAAGCTATTACCAGGCGTTAATGAAAACATTTACTTCCTCCACTTCGTCTTAGGCAATATAACGTGCTTAAACCTATCTAACCTCTCTTTATAAGGTAACAAGTCCTTAATCATTATTTTAACCTCATTCTTAAGTCTCTTTTTAGGGTAAAAACCTAAAGACGGTAAGACCTTAATCTCTGGATTATAATAATGCTCTTCTGCCTCAACTCTCGGGTTAGGGTAGTCTCCAATAGAAACTGTAAGACCTAATTCCTCGCCAGCCTCTTTAACCATTTCAGCTATTTTCCTTACGGAGTATATTTCAGCGAACTGATTTACAACACGATACTCCCCTTGTTTAGGTGGATGTTCAAGAAGGAGTGTCAAAGCTTCCATACTATCTTCTAAAGATATAAACCCCCTAGTCTGCCCTCCTCTACCGTAAACAGTTAGCGGGATCCCGAGAATGGCCTCAACACAAAACCTATTTACAACTGTACCCCACACCTCATCAAAGTCAAACCTAGTCCTTAGAGATTCATTAATTATTTCCTCAGTTCTTGTACCGTAAACGGGGCCTTGCATAATATCGGTTATTGTCAAACCGTAAAGCTCATGATAGTAAAGCAAAAAGTCGGTATCGTGAATTTTAGTCCAGTGATAAATTGAACCTCCCTTCCTAGGGACAATTATTTTGTCCTCTTTCCCATTCACAACGGCTTTAACGTAAATGTTTTCTGGGATGTTAAAATTGGGAGTACCGTACTCACCCATAGTGCCCATTTTGAGAATATGAATTGAAGGGTCATTTTGTAAAACGGCTTTTATAACGTTTAGAGTCCCAATCTCATTGTTTTTAACAGTATAAATAGCGTGATCTAAATCTATCATGGAATAGGGTGCAGATCTCTGTTCAGCAAAGTGGACAATCGCATCTGGTTTATGTCTTTTTACAATCTCATCTAAAGTTTGATAATCAGTTACATCCCCAACATAAAAGGTAATATTAACATCAAGATGCCTTTTAGCTTCTTCAACGCGTTTTTGGGGTTCTGGTAATGGAAATGCTGAATCTGAACCTACCTCTTGTGCAAACCTTCTAGTAGACAAATTATCAAGTCCAATTACCTCATGACCTCTTTTAGCCAATCTTAAAGCTAAGGCCCAACCTAAATAACCGTCTATTCCAAGGATTACTACACGCATTAAAACTCAAAATTTTTATCACCGTCTTATATTTAAAATCGATCATGCATGATAATTGTTGGAATAGATGCGGGAGGAACCAAAACAAAGGCAATAGCATATGATTGTAATGGAAATTACATCGGTGAAGGCCTAGCTGGGTCGGGGAATTATCATAATGTTGGATTACAGAAGGCAATAGAACACATAAGAGAAGCTGCAATTAAAGCAGCTGGCAGAGAGCCAGACGTAATATCTATGGGAGTTGCCGGATTAGATTCAAAATACGATTGGGATAATTTTTTACCTCTCGCAACCTCATTAGCAAAGAAAGTCTTTGTTTATCATGACGGGGCTATAGCTTTATTCGCAGAAACCCTTGGAAATCCCGGCGTTGTAGTGATAGCCGGGACTGGGAGCGTAGTTGAAGGTTTTGATGGGAATCAGTTTTATCGTGTTGGCGGAAGAGGGTGGTTATTATCAGATACTGGATCTGCTTACTGGATTGGGAGAAAGGCCCTAAGAAAAGTGTTAAAGATGATGGACGGGGTTATTCCTAAAAGCGAATTATATTATGAAGTTTTAGATAAGATTAAGATCAAGGATTTGGATGATCTAGTACTATGGGCGTATAATAATAGTTGCCAAATAGATTTAGTAGCATCTGTTGCCGAAAGTGTAAATAGGGCTGCGGAAAAAGGGGATGAGATAGCCATTTCTATATTAAAGGAGGGGGCTGAGAAACTTGCTAAGGACGCAGTATTTTTAACTAAAAAATTGAAATTTAAGGTAGTCTACTTGAAGGGTGGGATGTTTAATTCTAAAATTTATCATATGGCTTTTACAAACTATCTTTCACTACACGGTATTAAGGGCGATGCGGGGAAAAATCCTCCAGAGATGGGGGCTATATTCATAGCGTTTAAACAATTAGGTTGTAACATCTCTAATATACTGAAAGCGCCGCACCCTCACTTCTGAGGTCAGCGACCGCTATATACTTATCCCCTTTCTTTTTTAGTGCTTGAACAACGCCTACTTCTGGTGTATAATAATCTAATTGTTGATAGGGTAGATTAAGTCTTTTTTCTGAAACAATTTTGTCTCCTAAAAACACAAATCGTGGAGCATAAACTGCCTCATCAATTTCCATATTATAATCTACATAATACTGGAAAACTTGGGTGTGTATTTGTGGTCTTAGGTCACCTCCAGCACAACCTATAATCACAGTTTCAGCCTCTTTTTCCGCAAGGAGAATGGAGAGAGTATGTAATGGTCTCTTTCTGGGTTCTGGTTTATTATGACCTTCAGTAAACCCATAACCGCGGTTATTGAACGGTATCTCTTTCACAGTTATACCAGAACCAAAATGGAAAAATAAACTCTGAATAAACCCTACCTCATTTTCTCCGTCACTAACCACAAAGAACGTTGTATCTTGTACATTTGCCTCCCTCATCTTAACGTTTATATCACGCAAACGTTGAATAAGGTATTTCTCGTCGAGCAGGTTAATTTCTGGCATATAAAACTTAGGGTCTGTAACGTACTTATCCCTATCATTATAAGCTATAGCATAAAGTTTCACGAGCTCTTTCACTCTCTCAGCGTCATCAAATCTTAATTTCCATAATTTGGTAAGTTCTATTAATTTCATAATTTCCAAACTAGTAATACCTTGACTATTCGGCGGAAGTTCATATAACACATATTGTTTGTACTCGCTCTTTAACGGTCTAACCTCTTCCCCCTTGAAATTCGCAAAATCTGAAAAATCTACATTTACACCGTGCTTCCTAAGACCTAGGACAAGTTCTTCCGTTATTTTCCCCTCGTAGAAGTTTCTCGCGTCTTTGGCGATTTCCTTTAATACTTCAGCCACTTCCTTAAGTTTTATGAAATCACCAGTTCTCTTACCACCATAAACCTTATACCAACTTTCCGGCATTCCAGAGGCTCTAGAAATAGCATTTCCTAACTCTTTACCAATATAAAAACCATTTGATGCAAGTTTAATTGCGTATTGTAAAACATCTCTTAACCCTAAAGACATATATTTCTTCTCTAAGTAGTCCCATAAATCAACCAGACCCGGGATTACCACTGTAGAAGGGTGTCTCGCATGAGGTATCTTTTCAACATTTAGCCCCTTAGGCGACCATCCAGAAGCATTATAAGCAATAATTCCCTCTGGGGTTTTAGCTAACAGAAACCCATCACCACCTAAACCGCTAGTATGGGGCATCACTACTGACAAGACTGCACTTATTGCTACTGCAGCGTCAAACGCGTTTCCCCCGCTTTCTAAAACCTTAGCCCCTACGTAAGTTGCTATATAATTTTGTGTAGCAACTACCTTCTTACCTATCGCCGTCTTCATTATTAATAAAAGATTTTTAAGCAATATATAAGAAATGATGGAAAATGGAAATTCCAGATGAGATAAAATCTCAGCTTAAGGACGGGGTTTGTATAGTGTGTTGTGATAATACGGTAGTTTGTATGACCACTGATATACCTTCTAATTTAAATGCCGATGTTGATATTGAGATTGATAGAGAAGGGGGAGATGTAATTCTTAGAAATATAATAAAGGATAACCCTTATAATCCCTTATATCTAGAGTACTCAATAGACAAAAACTTCGTAGAAAATATAAGCAAAAATGGGGAAATAAAAGTAGTCTTTGTGGATAATTCCTATAGGGAAGAAGCAACTATGAGAATTAAAATAGATAAAGACGACTTAAGAATAATTAGAAGGGAAGTGGGGCTTGGAGCTTAAATATGTTCAAGATAAAATAAAGGAAATGTATTTTGAAAAAGACTCCAAGAGAGGACTTTATGGGACTTTTACGTCAGTATGGGAATCTCTTTTTTAGCGTAAAAAATGAGATGAATAAAATACATAAAAAGTCGAAAGAATAAGATTTTTCGTAGAAAAGTTTGTATAAACGAGGGCGGACCTAATTATATGCC
>JAPYVG010000115.1 GCA_028277025.1 Sulfolobaceae archaeon | reverse complement strand
TAGACCAAGAGTTTTCTCCTTTTGCAATACATTTTAATGCATTCCTATATCTTTTCCCCGTTATGTAAGATACCTTTTTTGTTTTTTCTTCGATTAGGTTTTCTAGTTCTCCTTTTGCAACTTTTACTGCGGTTTTCTTTACTTCTTCAATTTTTCCCTTTGTTGCGTATTCGTTACCTGCAAATGTTAGCCAGCCCGGTATTCCGTCGAAATAATTTACTATTTCTTCAATAATTTTATCCTCAACCTTTACTGAAATCTCTTGGAATCCTCTCTGTAGGAATTCTTTGCTCCTTTCCTTGTTAAATCTGTCCAGAGTTATTTCTAGGTAATATCTTCCGTAAACCGGGGAGTTTTCGTTTTCCACATCTATTAATTCGTGTAATAAACCTACTTCTGAACCGGTAAGAATGAAAGTTAAGTTTCTATCGTAGTCGTAAGCGTGAGCTATGGCATCTTTTATTTCTTTACTTAATGGCCCTCTTAGTCTCTGTGCTTCGTCTATTGCTATGATTAATCTTTTTTTATTTAGCTCGTCGAAGAGGCTTGATAATGATATGTAGTTCTTTCCACCCCATTTTATTTCAACGTAATTTCCTGCTATACTTATCCCTTTGACTTTCTCTAGGACGTCTTTCAAATAGGAAATTTTTGAGGATAATGCTTCAGAGAATAGTGAGTATAGTTCTTTTCTACCGTAGTTTTCTTTTAGTTTCCTGCAGTCGATGAGTATGTAATTTTCTTTAGCTTCGTTCAGTGAAACTAGGAGTACTGAGGTTTTGCCTATCCTTCTAACCCCTGAGATGAGTAGTAGGGGTCTTTTTATATTGTTTATTATTTCCTCAACTTCTCTTTCTCTGTCAAATAGGTCTTCTTTCCTGTCTTTTGGTCTTTCGTCAAATAACAACTTCTGCCCCAGAATTTAACTTCTGCCCCAGAAGTAATAAATTTAAGAGAATTTGCACTTCGTTATGCTCTCTAGTGTTTTTAAATTCTGGGATAATATATTATTAATGTGAGTTTAACAAAGCAAATGCTAGAAGAGTTTGATAGGACGAGAATGCATATAAGGAATTTGTTAAAAGGATAGCTGTTGGTATTGCTCAGGACGACGAGATTAAAATTCTAGTTCTAAATAGCGTAATTAAGGATGTAGCTACGAAGAATGATATAGATAATGTAAGGAAAGAAGTGGATAACCTAAGGAAAGAGTTGAAGGCTGATATTAACTCACTAGAAAATGAGCTAAAGGGTTATGTGGATGCTAAGATTGATGCCTTGAACAAACGTATTGATGATTTAAGGAATGATAGGAGGATGTACTTCTTTGGATTCATGGGCGGAATAATTTTTACTTTAATTACAATTATATTAACAAAAATAATATAATGAATAGTAGTTAAGCTGGGGAAGATGGACATAATTTTACGCTTGAAGGTTTTAATATTCTATTGTAATAATTCTATGTATGAGCGAACTTTCCGAAGTTCTAGAGCTCGTTGAGTGGGAAGAGGATATTAATAAATCGAAGAATAGATATAACAGGGCATTAAAGGAGTTTAGTGGACTGTCAATAGAGATAAGTAAGAGTAGTTTGACGATATTAGAGGTGGCTGGAGGTACCGGAATTGGTGGGATAGCCCTTTCTAAGAATCTTTTGTCTAAAGGTCTTAAAGTTAGGCTCATAATTACTGATTTAAGGCCTAAGGCTTTAGAGAAAGCTAAGGAGTTTTCTAGAGAAGAATTAGGTCTTGAGGCAGAAACTTACGTTATTGATGCAAGGGAAATACACAAGCTTGGTATAAAGGCTGATATAATTTTAATGTATGGTAATTCTCATGCGACCTTCTCAACTTTTGATATGGCTAAGTTTATATTATCTTCTAAGCTTTCCCTAAATTCTGGAGGAAGTCTAATAATTCAAGGGCATAACATGTTTTATGATTATATCATTACCTCAGGGTATAAGGAAATTCTTCCTGAAAGAGTTAGGAAGGATAAGATTTTGTTATCTATTCATGAGGGTTACGACGAATATCGTGGTATGTTTAAGAGGCTTTATATAGATTTGATTTCTGGAAGGAAGGCAGAAATCGAGTTGAAGTACTGGGATTTCGGCGAGCTTATTGGTTTGTGTAAGATCTTCTTTAGTAACGTAGATTTAAAGAGAGTTGAAGGACATAGGGGTTTCGTTATTTGCTCTAATCTCATTGAGGATATAACTTCTATTCTAACGTGAGCAAGGTCTCTTTAGTTAGATTTAACAGTTTCTTTACCTTTTGTTGAATGATATGAGCAGGGAATAATTAACTTAGACGTTATAGGTATCGCGGTTTATTCCGCAATAGAAGACTTAAATAATTATGACGATACTAGTAGGAGTTTAGCAGTATTAACATATCATTTAATAACTTCTCACCCTTTCGTTGACGGCAATAAGAGAACTGCTTTCGTATTGTTATTAAATATCTTATACGAATTGTTTAACAAGGAAATCCCACAAGATTTAGAAGAAGAATTAATTAAGACCTTAGTCGAAGTTTCCGATAACCCACCAGAAGAAGATGAGTATGTGATAAATAAAATAAGGAAAATTATACGGAAAATTATTGAAGATTAAACCGTTTATCCTCATTTTCTTGATTATTATATTTTCTTACATAAAGGACTTTTCCATGAATTTTCAATACCCCAGTTCTATCAAATTCTGCTAATGCATCTAAATATTCCTTGTGAGCTTTGATGATATAGTCTATTCTACTTTGCATTCTCTCTAGGATCTTTTTCTGCTCATCGGTTAATTTATGCGTTATCACCGTTTTGAATTCCCTATTAAATATTACACCTAATATTATTTATAATATCTATCTTTACCTCATGGCCTTGCCAACAGTTTCCGATAAGCCGTGAAGTTTATGTCATTTGATATCATTTAACATTACTAACTATCCCTTAACGAAAATTTATAAGCTTTTTCCGTTAATGTTGACATGTAGAAGAGAGCCCTACAGTGAACCCGCGGAGCAATATGAGGGGGAAGATGGGTTCGATGAGGCTCCCCATGTCGTGGCTGGGAGTCCATACTCCCTAACCTAGGTTCTTCATCACCTGGGTGTTTGTCGTTAACGAAAAGTTGTCCTCAGTCTGTTTTACTACAATAATACATTTTCCCCTTGAGCTGTTTTAGTATAGTAAAACAGTAAAACACTTTACTTTTAGGCCAGGTAGAAGTACACTTTTTAAACGCTAAGGAGTTAATGACTGTGGTTAGGCCCACCCCCGCCACCGTCATGATGATGATGACCATGGCCCGAGCCAGTATCGTACCAGCCAAAGTCGACCGACACGTCTGGGTGAGCTTCCGGCTCTGAATGGCCTAATTTTTCATAAGAAACATAAGAATAGTACTTCTTAAGGATTGAATACCCCTCATTGTACGCTATACTTGGCCCTATGATAGTCGCCAAGAGCACGATAAATATTATCAAGGGCAGGAGTCCAATCGGCATTTCGATGACGAGCCTCAGGAGCGGGAACGGGATGACAGTCATAATCCCTCCGACCTTCAGCTTGACGCTCCTGTACCTGGACCCGATGAAGAAGAGCGAGATCCCCAACAGTATGTTCCCAACTGGAATCAAGGGTGGGATTAGGTAGAGGACGGCCCCAGCCTTACCTAACCCCGTGTAAGGCACGTACATGCTAAGGTAGGAGAATCCCTTATACGTCCTGTAGACTCCGTAGAATAGGCTAACGACTCCGGCTAATAAAATGGCGCTCATTATTATGAGCACTACGACGTTTTTCAGTAAGAAAGCGGAATCTTGTATGTACGCGGCTAAGAGCGTCTGTATAGACGAGGCCGTCGGGATTAAGCGAGATTCCGCCGGTAAAGACTTCGAGTGCGACAAAGCCGCAACTAAACTGAGCATGAAGGCGAAAAAAGCCCACAGCAGCGATGAAAAAGGTTATAGACCATATACCGTATGTTAGGTTCCCGAGGCCCCTTATCTCGGGGTTAAGGTCTTTAAGGGCCCGACGAATGGTCTCCCTCATCTCTTCCATATACTTATAGTTATAGTTTTCGTCTGAGGTATCCAATGGTCTCCCTCCTCTCTATACTTTTTTTGGGTATATGGGTATATAAGCGTTCCAGGCAGTATAGGTAGTATAGGCGGAGGTTCATTACTCAAGGACTTGAACCTCTAACATTAACATTCTTCATGAAATTAGTAACATATTAGACTGCTGTAATGTGAGTTCTCGGCTTTACTTCTCAGTGGCTTCTATGGCGTAGTCGGTGGGACGAGTGAGTTCTGCGGCCTTCGCTTGAATTCCGCTTTAGTTTAGATGGAAACATTGTCAAGAAGGCCGACTATGGGAAGCAGATAAGGGGATATTACCGAGCGCCATAGTAGGCGCCCTTTCACAGTAGCTGAATAGGAGTGAAGAGCATGACCAGACCTTTATTAAATTAAAGGAACTCCCTGCAGCGTACTCCTCGGCGCTCCACGCAGACACAAGAACACCCAGGTGGAGCAACATTTCTTGTCCCTATTTATACCTTATACATGGGAATTCCTATAGTTTATGCCTCAGGAGCTAGCTTAATTTCCACAATAGCAACATCTAGCAGTGCTGCTAGCGCATACATTAAAGATAGAATCACTATTATCAGAATAGGAATGGGATTAGAGATAGCAACTACTTCTGGTTCTATTGTGGGTTCCCTAACGACAGCTTATATTTACTCACACAACTTACAGTTTATCATATACATAGTTTTCGGTATAGTCTTACTCTCGCAAGTTTTTGTCCAGATAATCCTTTTCATGAGGTAGCGAGGGAACTTCTATTCCCACTTCGAAATCGAACTTTAAAGCCTTCTCAATAGCTTTAAAGTACTCATCTTTAACTGGGTAAAATCTTATCTCATCTAAACCCACTGCTTGCAACTCTTTTAAAACGTCGTAAGTTACATACCTACCACTAGTGTAAAGATGAACGTGAAAGACTGAAGAAAACTCATCTTTTAGCATTCTGATCAATCTTACCACTCGGTTGAGTGCTAATATTGGATCCCCTC
>JAPYVG010000114.1 GCA_028277025.1 Sulfolobaceae archaeon | reverse complement strand
GAGAGAGTGTCCCAAGCGCAAATAATTGAATAAATATAGTATGATAGAAAAACAATTTTATAATTAATTAAGAATAAAATATAATTATATCTTTCAGTATAACGAGAGATTAAGCTTATATTGTAATGGAAAATAATCAAGTATAGAGAAAAACAGAATTTCCAACATAGTCCACACTACCTTGATCAACTCTCGCGGTACAAGTTAGTGGGCGAGTTGACTCTCCGGAACACGCGATAACACAGAAGTGTAGATGTAGGAGTTGTAAATCAACGCGATAACGTAGACAAAGAGCTCGACCATACCCTTTTCAGTAGCGTAAGGCCTCCAATACCTCCTCAAGAAGATCCCAAAGAACTCCACGTACCTCCTGAAACTAGAGAAACCTATCAACCAGGTCGAGGACTTCCCCACGAAGCCCCTATCCACTACCTTATAACCGCTGCGGGAGAAGCCAACCTTATTGTCCGGAAAATTGGCCAGTTCCACTTGAATCTCGTGGACTATCATTGTTGGCGACATGAGGTTGAAGACCTTGAAGCCGAAGTAACTCCTGTTCCTCTTCTTTGTAAACTCTCCCTTGAACCTCCTCCTCACTTTGCACTTAATGTAAAAGAAGAGCGTGTTAGCCGCCTCCCTGTACTTCCTCTGCCTTAGGTCTAGCTCAAACTTCTTCTTCAATGTTTCCTTGTTCCTCTTCCCGAAGGGTACCTCGATTAGGAAGGAATCCACGATCCACAGCTTTCCAACCTTTCCGTATAACGCACTGCTAGGTAAGTAGTCAGCAAGTCTACTCATCTTCCCCTCCAACTCCTTGGCGTACTCCTTGAACAGAGTCTTTACCTCTCCCCTAAATTTCTTTGCCCTCCTATGGATCTCAGACTTAGACTTGTACTCGCCTAGGAACCACCTTACCACCACGTCTGACTCGTAGTAGCTCCGCACGTCCCTGTAGGAGCACGTCCACACAATCATAACTATTAACGCTCTCAATATGAAGAGGTCAGAGAGACGCGACAGCACTTCAGACGTGATCAGCATGTAGTTCATTTTCACAAGTGTTTTATGCCTTGCTGATAAATGTTCATAGGGGACCGGGCCGTTGTAGTATTCTATCCAATGTTTCATGTGAATCGGTACTACATCGTCCCGGTTCCCTTTAAGTATTACGCGACTTTTTGCTTCAAGCGAAAATTCAAAATTTCTCAGTAATTCACGATATCTTTTGAATTATTATCTATAAACCTTTACATAGATTTATTCAATTATTTGCACTTGGGACACTCTCTCGAGTCAAATCATTATTCTAGAACAATCAAACATGAGCTGTTATTTAGCATCTCGAAAAGAAGATTTATCAAACCAGCATTTGCTAAACGCAGTGAGGGAAGACTGTATTACAAATTACTACCTGGCAACTACTTGAAGTTCGAGTTATACGCAAACACATGGAAAAATTACGTTAGTTTCAGTATCGTCTTGGTTCATATTGACCAAAGCGGAAATATCGACCACAAAGAGATTTTCAAAACTGAGACTACTTACGACGACATCTTAAATATTATGTCAGATATTAATGCACCATACACGTTAGCAGAGTTTGTGAAGATGTTGCCTAAGTACCACTCGACTGCACACATCGACATCAACGAAAACTATTCGGTTGCCGAGACTGCTCAAGAAGTCGTCGAAAGCATTAGGAAATACTTCGAAAGGAAGGGGGTCAGTCAATGACTAAATGGTCTAAGAGAGAGAAGAGGTTATACGAAGAATTATGTCTTAATGATTATGATGAAGAAGTATGTAGAGATTTCGCTGACAGAGTTGATGATAGACCGTTTGAAGAGGAGGAGGGTGAGGAGGAGTGAGGGTTGTCACATTTAAACTGGAGGAAGACTTGTTAGAACTATTAGACAGATATGCAATAAAATATGGGTTAAATAGGTCAGAAGCGATAAGGAAAGCGATAGAAACCCTAGTAAAGCAGGAGTTAGAGAAAGAAAGTGTACACGTGGCAAAAGTAGAAAAGGGCTTTAAGGTGAGACGGTAGGCGATGCAAATGAATGGTTGGCATTACGTTAAACATTTGTTGGCCATAGCACACTGTGGGCATGATTTAAGATGTTACAAGGACGATATTGAAAACAGACAAATGGTAATTGCGTTTATGAAAGACTATAACGGCATTTATTCTACGATATTTATATCACTAGAAGGTTCACCCCCTAAAGCCTACGCAATATTGAGAGTTTGTTCTGGTGATGAATTCAAATTAATTAAAGAGAACGGTGAGTTAAAGGTGTTCTCTTCTTGGACGGGGAAAAGCGGTGACAAGATATGTGTCAATGCTATAAAAATACTAGATTCCGCTTTATTGCATTATAAGACTGTAAAAGAAGAAGATATGTCTAAACCAGTCGTTAAGCTCAGCTTAAAGGAATTACTATCAAGAAAAGATGCCATTATAATGAACGCGGAGGCGATATGATAGAATGACAAACTGCTTTGAAGTCCTTAAAGAAGAACAGGATTTAAGGGGGTACTCCACCGAAACTATTGGCGAGCTAATGCAAGAGAGCTTACCGATAGATGAGTGCGAAAAATTAGCCATAACGCTAGAAATGATATACGGGTGAGACAATGAGTAGATATAAATGTCCGTTCTGCGGATATAGAGGGATTACACTCTTTGCACTAAAAATGCACGCCCAGAAAAAACATGCAAGTGATAAATGTCCGATTTGCGGTAAAAAGTCTAGGAATATCGTCGGTCACTTCTACATTGTTGCAAAAACGCATAATGACCCTCAGCACCTCCTCTTATACTATCTTTTCACAAGAGATACACTAAGTAACTCCGAAAAGGAGACGGTCGAAAAGCTCCTGGAGGTGGAATACGGATGACAATAAATGAAATTATACAGCAAAACGAAGAGCTGCAAATTCAGTATAGCAAAGCGTTGAATACTATCACTATCTTAGAACGTAAGTTAGAGAAATTGCAAAAAGAGAATCAGAGGTTAGCTGAGGAAAATAAAAAGCTTAGGAAATTAAATAATATATTGTACAGGGCAATGGAAATAGCTTTACAAATACATAATGCTGAAGCACAGTACAGACATCTTAGCTTAGTTTTGCAGAAGATTAGAGAAACTGGGGAGTTTACTAAGGGGTAAGATAATGGATTTAATCGAGGAACTTCAAAAACGTATAATTATCCCAGAAGCTTCAGTAACTAGGTACAGTAACGGTACCTATTGGATATTCATCCCAGAAAGGTTTAAGGAGATAGTCCCTAAATCCGCAATAGCTAAATTATACTTTCTCGGCAACGGTGAGGAGTATATTGAGGTTGGAGAGGTGCATATAGTAAAGGTGAATAATAAAAATAAGGCGGTAAGACTTCCTAAAAGGTTAGCGTATAAATGGGAAGAACTTGCTTCCAAAAAGAGGCGGTTTATTCTAGTTTTGGAAAAGTTAAGTTAGGATTTTCGGTGCATATTTATCGTAAATCTCCTTCAGTTCTTCCTTTCCGAAGGGTAAATAATGCTTTTGAAGTATCTTAAACTGCCCTGGTGAAACTCTTCCTTGCAATATATCAATTATCATTGGTGATACTCCTTGTTTTGTCATGTACATGGCAAAATGTGCCCTTAGATCATATAATCTAAAAACTATTTCAGCCCTAGTCATGGCTTCCTTTATATCAGCTCTTATTCTCTCCTCCTGGAATGGGAAGAATTTACTTTCCCATTCATTTACATTACCCCCCAATTGTATTACACCGTGTTTATATTTACTCATGAATTTCGCTCTAAAGGATACATAAATTTCCTTTAGCCATAATGCAGTATTTTGGTGAAGAAATGTTATGTAGGACCTTTTAGTCTGGGTATTCTTAGAGAGATTAATCTCTCTTTTCTCTAGGTCTATTTGATTTATTTTCAAATTTAATACTTCTCCCGTTCTTAATCCAGTCTCAGCCATAACTAAGAAGAAAGCTTTTGCTCCGATATCTTCTATATTATTAAATACTTTCCTTATGTCTTCTATGCTTATTTTAATTTCTTTGGGCTGTTCTCCAGGTCTCGGAATCCTGAAAGAGTAGTATAATGTGTTTGCCAGTGGAGGGTTCTTTACACCTATAATTTCCTTTATGAAAAATTTCAGAACTATTGCTATATGTCTGGCTCTATGTTTTGATATTTCCTCCGTCTCCGCTATATATTCCTTAATTTTATCTGGTGAAAGGATATAGTTCATGTCTCTTAATGCGTCATTAAGGTATCTGATATAATCTTCGTAAGTTTTCTTAGCCTTAGATTTACTTAACTTCTCAAATAACTCTATATCTTCTTTACTTACCAAGTATTCATAGGATAGTTGTTTTATGAATTCTCCTAAATGTTTTTGCATAAGCAGTAGTACGAATTCCCTGTATTGAGGATCCTTTATTGCCCTTACTACTACTTTAATCGCGTCGTTAATTGTAGCGGAATCGGGAGATACTCCGTAAATAATTTCGGATATTTCTTCTAGTGTGAGGAACTTTAACAATTTCTCTGTTACATTGTTTGGAATATTGTATTTTCCGTTTTTATAATACCATATCATGGTTCTAGAGATTCCCAATTTATCGTAAGGAATATTCTTCTCTAAGACTTTTTGTAGAATTTTTCTCCTGGTCTCCTGGTCTATTTCATCTATTTTAACGCTCATTAAACGTCCCCTTAGAGTATCTACACTATTAATAAGATAGAGTAGAGCGTTAAATAAAAATTCGTTGTGCGTTCAATTTACGCCTTTATATAGAGAATGAAAAATCCTTTCAATTAAACTATTAATGGGCCCGCGGGGACTCGAACCCCGGACCACTGGGTCTCTCCTCTCCAGATATACTTCATCCCCTTAGGGTCTTTAGACCCAATGACTAGCACATATCTGGAGCCCAGCACTCTACCTGGCTAAGCTACGGGCCCTTTTCTCAGTTATAATTGTATAAGTAAAAGAAAATAAGTTTAATGGTAAAAAAGAATGTTATAATTTAGCTTGTAGACTTACCTCTGATCTCATTAACTCTTTTTATTATTTCGTCTACAATATCCTTTGCTTCT
>JAPYVG010000113.1 GCA_028277025.1 Sulfolobaceae archaeon | reverse complement strand
CCTCTCCCTAGCCAACTCAACCTTTTCCTTCAACATCTTTCAGTAGAACAACGTTGAAAAATAAAAACTTCTCGCTAATACCGAGTTTTTCGTATTACCTCCCTAAGATTCCCATAACTGCTGTCACAAATTTTTAAATTTAACAGCCTCCTATTGATGCCTTCAGCTTGCAAGAAGAATTTGTCATATTTGCATAGGACAACTCAATAACTGAGTGGTAAGCACTTCGTTAATCCTCCTCATTAAAGTTCACACATTATAAGTGTTTACTCATGGCGTAACTTATCCTTACTTTACTTTTAGTCACTTTTAATTCCGCCACGGACAACCCCTCTTAAGGGTGTGTGATCCCTTAGCGCGTGGGGAAATTAAAAGTTACGCCACGGGAAAACGAATATGCAATGAATATTTAGGTAAAATGAGTTGTTAATGTACTCCTATTCCAATCTCTGCTACTGTATACCAATCACGTAGGAAATACAAAATACCTAGAAATCTCTGTATAATTCATAACTCCCCTCAGTAATTTTTCATCAACAGTCAATATTACATCGTTTACCTTTTTAGCTAATGCGATTAACGAAGCATCATACGTTGTTAAGCCATATTTTAAGCTTATCTCGTAAGCAGACCTTATCAATTCCTTCCCGCTCACAACGTTGCACAAATTAACGTAAGATAACCCTCGTGTTAATATTTCTTCAGCTTCATCCTTGTTTAACTCCTTCCGCATTACTCTTTTACGGATAACATTAGGGAATTCGTAAAATATTAAGTCTAAAAAGTAACATTCCTCTACATTTTCAATTTCCTTTCTCACAAAATCGCTTAATTTTTCTGGGACATAAAGCGCAAAAAGAGCTGAAGTGTCAATGATAGCCATTGTTATCCCTATCTTCTCTAACCAATTCTGCAGAAGATGAATAATACCCATGGGATTTTAGGAGCTTTTCCCTTATTTTATCTGCCTCTTCTAATTCCCTTCTCATCTTTTCTTTTCTCACAACTTCCTCTAAGTACTTCCTAACTAAGTCAGAATAGTCTATCCCTAACTCTTCTAGTTCCTTCTTTAACTTCTCATCGATTCTTATTGATATAACAGTACTCGGCATATTGTTTTCTTCTTTTGTAAACATTTAAAGTTTACGTAATTAAGTCCTCCTTAGCGTGTCAGAAATCGGTGTAAATAACAATGAGAGTTCCCAGATTTACTAAAAATATCATCATATTAAAAGTAATAATTTATCAAACTTAGACCATTATTAAATGGTAAGCCTACGTTTGATAAAATATTTGAGAATCTTATTCAAACAAGAAATGTAACTGATAATTTCTTTATGTTTATAAGATCAAACGTAATGTCAGACAATTTAGACTCAATTAGGAAATTCTTAGACTTAGCGTCGAATTACTTTAGCATAGATAGAAGATATTACTTCACTTTTTCCCCGTGACTAGATCTGTGGAGACAACAATAAAACCTAAAAGTTATAGAACCTAAAATAATATATGGAAATAATTCAAGAATTATATATGTATGCTACGCAACTAGGCTTAAATATTCCAGATAAAGACACGTTACTTCAGATTGATGGTGTTCCAGCGATGGATGATTTATGTCAGGTGCTGTATCCGTTTTCTATAATTATAAGAGATGATGGTAAATTATTCAAATGTCCTCTAACTGTAATGATAGATAATGAATCAGTAGGCTACATAGAAGAAGATGGAAGCATAGTACATGATGAAAGTAGAATCAACAGATGGGCTAAATATATCCTTTCACCGTTGAGTAGGGGTTATCCTAGATTACATGAGTTAGGTGAAGTTGTTGGAGTCGAAGCCGAGTAAAATACTATCTAATACTAACGTCAGGCTTTACTTTTTACAGCACTTTCTACAGCCTGTAATAATCATCTCGGCAGTATTTCCAGCTTACCTTTTCTTACAGACTAAAAACCCGTTACTGGTAGGAGCTTTACTCAGCATTTCTTACGTTCTGGGGCATTTGAGCGGTATAGCAGGTTTCCTAACAGATTATATAGTAAACACTAGGAGGTACGATCTAATACTTTCACTGTTAAGCGGAACTTCTTTTTTACTATTTTATTCCCTTTACCGTTTTGAACTAGGTTTTATTTTCCTAGCTTATACTGTGATTGTCACTATACACTCTTTTAAGGGGACAAACCACGTAAAGGTATTAAGGAATTTGGTAAATTCCGCATCAGAGTACAGAGTGGTGTGGATTACTGTAAACATTGTGAGAACCGCTTCGGCGATCGTATTCTTGTACCTAACCTTTTTCATAATCGGACTAAGATCACTGCTTTTAGTCCTCGGCTTATTCATGTTGTTAATACATACTCCTTTAATTTTCAAGATTAAATACCCTAAAGGCACTGGTAATGCTAAACTCCTCTTCTCCCTTTCAATTTCAGCGTTTAAAAAGGATCGGGCGGTGACGTTCTTCCTTATAGATACACTTTTCGCAAACTTTATAGGCGGTCTATTACCGACCTTTCTAGTGTTTTTTGCACAGTCCTATTTCGTCCTCAACTACATGATCTACTACTCGATGACAATAGCGTACAGTAGCATTTCACTTCTAATTTTTACTAAAATTAAGGTAGAAAAATACAGAAATAATCTATATTATATCTTTATATTTTTCAGGGGTCTTATCCCCGCGATACTTTTGGTTTCTCTAGCTTTTGTCCAGCCTCAGTTTTCTTTAATCCTTATAGTTTTTTATTGGCTTTCCTTGACCCTTTACAGCTCATTCGCAAGTCCTATTTTCCAGATGAAGTTACCAAAAGAAATTATTGCGTCTTATAACGGCCTACTCGCGACCTTAGGCAGTATTTTCGGTGCATTGGGGAATATCTTGTTGTCTTTCTTGGAGCTATTGGTAGGACAAAAGGACGTTGTAATAGTCGTCTCAGAACTCTTACTTGGTTATATTGTCCTCGCCTTGTGGGTGTTTAAGAATGTGCTTAAGCAATAAAACTGCATAGCCTCGCAGACAATTTACTTCATGTTAGCTTTTTACTAAGAGTATGTCCATAGTGTACCCACTAAGCTAAATATCACTGACTAAACTTAGGAAACGTTCTAGTATCGTTCGTAGCATTTTATGATAGGCCGAGAACCATTTCTGTATTTCATAGAATATAGTGTCTAAATATTGTGATGGATCTAAAAAGTGAATGAGGACGCGAATGTAAAAGTTAATAATTTATAATGTGACGGTTTCATGTGCACGAGCTTCATACATCACTTTGTAAAATGTCGTTAGAATACGTTCAGGCTTCTGAGGACGCTTTCAACAAGGGTCTTTATAACGCTTCAGATCTCATGTCACAGATATCGGCTGAGTTGACAATTAAAGCGACTATCGCGTTTTTAGGTTATTAATCTACGACGAGAAGTTAAGCAGCTAAGAGATAATAAGGAGAACTTTAGAAATACTCGATAAAGTAGATAAGAAGTAGTATTAGACATACACATTAGTAAGGAAGAAGGATATTTTCTTAAATTGATCGAAGAATACGTAGAAGTGTAATCATTACACACGTGAAACTATTTCGCAATTGTTTTAGTTAGAAGCTATTGTGACTTGTTGATTATACGCAACAAGATCTGACACCTCTTCAATCTGGAAGGGTTTCCAGAGAGCTCATCCGTTTGTACCCTAACTTTGTAAATATCTAATCATCCCCGCATGCGGAAAAGTCCGGTGTAGAGTATGTTACTAGAAATTTTTATATATAACTAGATCGAGTAGTAAGTCGTGGAAAGGGTAAAGGTTACTAGAAACTATCAAGTTACAATCCCCGCCTCCATAAGAAACAAGCTAGGCATACACGAGGGGGATATTTTGGAATTTTACGTAGAAGAGGACAGGATAGTAATAAAAAAGGTGACAACTGTAAGACCGAGAATCAAATTGGGGAGGAAGTTAACTATTGAGGAGATCGAAAGGGACATAGAAAGGGGTTTAAATGAAAGCAGTCATTGATACAAACATCTTAATCTACGACCTAGTAGAAGATTCGGAGTTTCATAAAGAAGCCGAGGAATTATTAGACAGCCTTGAGGAATGGTTAATCCCCTCATTAGTTATCCATGAGTTTACTTGGTTTCTAAGAGCTAACAACATCGATAACGTAGAGTATATAAAAAGTTACGTAGCTAATGAGAGGGCTAAAATCTTGTGTGACAATGATAAAATTATAGGTAAAGCTTTAGAAATATTGACCAAAGAAAGATTAAGCTTATCCAGATATAACGACGCTATAATTTTAGCCCATGCCATAGAAAATAAATTACCTTTAGCTACTAAGGACAAGGCTCTGAAGAGCCTCGCCAAAAGACATGGGGTTGAGGTAGTTTAACGGATTATTGAATTGAAATGCCCCAAAATTCAAGTGGTAGGAGATTCGTTATATAAGGGATAAGTTAAGCTTTAACGTAGAGTTTCACCAGGTGTCTTCCTAGCGTCACTGTCTAGTCCCTTGCGCTGAGGGTATATAATAACCAACCTTGGATTTTCCAATAAATGTTGTACGGTTTTAGCGCGCGTTATAAGGATATTCCGCTGAGAGATGAGGAAATAGTGTTTTATGACTTGGGAAACCCTTAGGCAGATATCCTTTGTCATTCTTGCGGTTTACATCACATAGCGAGATAGGACTCTAATTGAGGTACTTATGTAAGGATTGCAAGAAGCACATCTTGACTGATGTTGTTTATCGTCGTTCTCTCTAGGGTAGCATTAGAGTTGGTGATGGGCTTCGTACTAACGGGGCCTTTAAGTGCTGCAATATTCGCAGTGCTTTCGATAATGGCAGAACAATGTGGATTAGCTGGGAACATTGAACTCGAAGTAGCTTCCGTTTGTCCCTACACTTTCATTTCACTCATTTTATCTTCAATCCTGATCGCTGCTCGGAATAGCAATGCTGTTTGCCTCAACGCATTTAGTTCACTACTATGATTACCACTATTATCATTATTACAACTATTATTTCTAACGAGATAATATACGAAAAGAGAAAGATTTTTAAATACATTTTCTATATCTTTTAATGTGGTTTGTGAGAAGTGGAATGTAAGGTTCTTGATGAGGGATGTTAA
>JAPYVG010000112.1 GCA_028277025.1 Sulfolobaceae archaeon | reverse complement strand
AACAGTACCATAAACACAAATACTAGCCATAAAAGTTTCTCTAAATAAGTTGCTTATTAAGTGCTTATTAATTTTTCTAATAGAGTTTTCAAGAGAGTCCTACAATATCATTTCTTAATTTATCATTTTTATTATGTTAATAATTTACAGACTATCTCACCTTACGTTAAGGAATTCATAGGATATAATCTCTCTCCCGTTAACCTCATACCTATGCTTATAAGTAATTCCTCTTATGTGATATCGGCATCTAATGTATATTTTAATTAATATTACACTAAAGGTTGGGTTCACGTCTCACCTTTTTGGCCACCGGATATCATGGATGCATTAAGTGAAGGTAACGGGATACCTTAAATTTAACCTTAAAAATACAGGGTGGTCGATATTACGTCTTTATCTTACCAGTAAGAACAACTTTTAATGAGGAAGTCAGCGGGAGCGTTAAAATATATCCTGAAAATAGTTTGAGCATATCGTTCAGTAATTCAGTATACAATGTTAGCTGGAGCTTAGGAGGGATGAACTTAGTGAACCATGAAATTCACGTTATCAGCAACGGGCTCGGAATAGTTAAAATAGTCTTAGTACCGTCTTCATGTTATAATAATTTATTTGATAAAGCTTTATCAATCCTTAAAAGTAGGGAAGAAATTTCTGTTGTTAATAACTCTATCAACGTAGAACTTGACAATTATTCACCGTAGCATATGGGATTTCCGTTTTTACAAACCCGTGGATAGAACATTTACCGTATGTACACGTTGCTGAGGTTAAAAATTATGTTTATGAGAGTATTATCATTTTGGAACGGCCGAGGTTTATATTTCTTCTGCCTATCCTAGTATAAACCTTGGATATCCTAGTTTATTACCAGAGCTAGTCCAAGAAGAATACGCTAATTAAAACACCTTGACTCTAATAGACTAAATCGTTTTTAAATTCTGAAAGGGGAACTAGAGGGAACTAGATCGTCTGTAGCAACAATAAATTTTCCATCCTCTAACATATACTTTCTAAATGGTCTTAGAGGAGAGGAAGAGCCTGGAAGAATTCTAAAACTAGAAAATATTCCCAAACTTTTACCTAGATTGACTACTTCTATGTTTCCTAACTTGCTAATGTCTAGCGAAACTGATAACGAAACGATTACAGGCTCGTAGTTACTTAACCTTTTTATTCCCTTGGCAAAGTTTATTATTGCTCTGCTTGCTCCATCTCTTTCTTTAAGATGGCTGGTAAGTAAAAAGATCTTCACAGAGATTTACTTCTTCTTTGCGTATATAAACCCTAAGTTCTTTAGGGTGTGCTCAACATTTACTTTATAACCGTTTTTATTCAAGCTGCTTATTATATCCTGATAATTATTATCCCATTCTATGAGCAGTTCACTAATTTCCTTAATATAAGGGGCAATTATTCTCTCACACCCATCGCAATCTATTTTAGCTACATCAAAAGGCCCGTAAAGAGAAACCAATTTCGGCCAACTTATAATATTATTACTATCTTCCACTCCAACACCTTTATCAACTATGGTAACGTTATTAATTCCGTTAACTTTTAGGTTATCTCTCATTAGTTCAACTTTTCTTTTATCTATCTCTACTGCTACTACTTCCTTTGCACCCGCAATAGAAAAGTAAATTGAGGAATCACCAATACCTGCTCCTATATCTAAGACTCTTTTACCTTTAACGTTAATCCTCCAATAATCCGAGAATGAATCTCCCGGATCACTTAATTTCCAACCCTTCAGATAAATTTTCCTTCCTTTAAATTGAAATTTCACACTATCTTCATTAAGCTCAGTGATCCTTAGTCCGGCTAACAAAACTACTTCATTAGGTTTTAAATATAAGACTTGTCCATTTCTTAATTTACATTTTATTTTCTCTTTATGAAAATAAATGTCGAGCATTACTGAATACCAGTTTGCAAAAGTTATACTATACTCTCTTATTAATTCAAGTAGTCGTTTAGGCGGGATATACTCCATATTCTCTAATATAAGTTTTTAATTATTAAACTTCTGGTAAAAGACACAATATAGTAGTTCTACGAGTAGCATTATATTAGGTTAAAGTCGTTTAACATATACTAAAAGTATTAAGACTAAAACAGCGGTTATTAGATTTTGCCTTGACTTCAAGGCTACACTTAACGAGAAATCTCATAACTGCTGACTAAAAGAAGAAGTTTAGGATTGTAAAACAAGAAGGCAATCTTAGATATACGTTGCCGTGATTATCCAATTACAAAGTTGGGGGCTATTTAGTGATTGAGTAATGAACTAACGCAAATACAATCTAAAACCAGATAAATAAGTAAGTTGAATTGGCCAATAATAATAATGAACCGAACTCCCGAGCTTCTAAATAAGGCTGATAGAGTGAGAATAATCGTGTAAGATCAAGATGCCAAGAATTTCTCACAAATAGATATGAATTTTAGTCCTCTTGCTTTTAGCCACTTATTCTCAACTAAGCTTATTTTTTCTAAACTTTTACGGTCTTAAGATATCCTTAACTTAGTGAGTTGAAGTGAATTTAGGACTTTCTTTATACACAACCCTTAATGAAGGTATATCACTCGTTATTCGGTAGAAAGTACACTTCAGTTTGTGGCTACTACAACAAAAGTCAAGGATAAAACTAAGTTTAATCTTGAGAGCTTAAGGCCTAAATCCTAATTCCTTTAAGCTTTTGGCACTTAATTCCTCGATAATAGATTTGATACCGTACCGTGTCGTATTAAGTAATAAAGAAGGTGAGGTATTTATTAGCCCAGACGGAAACCAATGTAGGTTTTGAACGAAAATGACAGCTTTATATTCCTCCGATTTAAATAGTTGATCTATTAAATGATTAGAAGACTTTGAAAAGGAGTACTTTTTGGTAGTGAAAGAACATTAGATAAGATAAGGGAGGTAATAAAAAGTTGAACGAACACAATAAAAACTTGTTGATAATATAATAGGTAATCATGGAATAGTTAGAATAAAGAGGAAGAATTTAACTTTAACCCCAAGGGACGAATTTACTACGTTAAATATTCTCGTAAAAGCTAAAAATTGCCCCTCTAAGCTAGTAAGGATGAAAATAAGTGTTGTAATTCCGACGCTTAACAGCGAGAGGACAATTAAACTTGCAGTCAGTTCCTCTCTCAAGGTGGCTGACGAAGTAATAGTAGTTGACTCTTTTTCCACGGACAGAACAGTAGAAATTGCTGAAAATGAAGGTGCAAGAGTTCTTCAAGTGAGAGGCAGTAGGTTAATAGCCAGGATTGAGGGAGCAAAAATTGCAAGCGGAGATTACGTAGTTAACCTTGATTCAGACATGTACTTCTCTGAAAACTTTAAGGGATTTGAAGAGAAAGTTATAGCATTAGGGGAAATAACTGTTGGCAAAGGCGTAGTCCACAAGTTAATGAGCATGGATAGGGAAATAACTCATAATAAGTGGGCTGAGAATCTATCAGTTGGTAACGGTGGTATAATCCCCAGAATGTATGATAGGCAACTTCTATTGAAGGCTTATGAAATGATACCTTTAAACTTGAAAGACAGGCTTAACGCCTTTGAGGACAGTGTGATCTATTATAACGTTATGAAGCTGTACAAGGAAGGAAAAGTTCAGTTTATTCCTAATGCAGTTTATCACGTGGAAGACGACTCCTTTTGGCGATTTATGAGGAAATGGTATAAGTATGGTAAGAACGCTAAATTATTGAGAGGGACTGAGTATGAGAGGTTTATTTATGAGAGGAAGACTAGACCGGGGTTAACTTTTAGTGAGAAGGTAAAACTGCTACCAGTAACTTTGGTTAAGGGAATTCCGTTTGCTTTAGGATATTACCTATAACGCTAGTGCTTTCAGAAAGTTTATAGCTTTATCTTAAGGATTCACCGTTAAATCCTAGTTTAAGGACTCTTAGTAAATACTATCGGATGATTCTAATAGCACCAACACAATTTTAAGATGCACGTCTTGTGAGTTAATACTAAATAAAAAGCATATTCGAGGGCCGTATTTAGCACATGTTAACGAGCGTTAAAATTAAAGAGAAAGATTGTTAAAGCAGAGTGCGGGAAGAAAAGGATTTATCGCTATTAAACTGCCAAGATATTAAAATTTTGTATAATTAATTTCTATCACAGCTTTAGGCTTAATACTTTCTTTTTCCTATATTATACTGTGAACTTATTCCGTTACGGAGGTATAGGTATAGAGATACCTATAGAATACAATTACGTTTATTACTCAACGTTCATAGAAGGTGAGTACGATTTCTTAAGTTTCAGAAAGAAGACACTGTACTAAATGCGGAGCTTTTATAGGCGATTTTACAGTGAAAATTGCTAGGAAAGTTAAGGAAGTAGTAGCTGTAGAGCCGTTACCTTAGGCCTTCAAAATTCTGAAGAGGAACGTGAGTGTGGACAACAATTTTGTTAATTTAAAATGAATTATTTGAATTGTTTGTGCTTTATTAAAAGAACGTTGATGGTAATACTTTTTTAGTGTGAGCACGGGAATTAATTGGAGGTGAGCACATGGAAACAGATGGAAGGTTCCCGTGCTCACCCAAATTATACTAATTTAATTGAGTATATTAACCTTAGCCCTAGGTTTTACTCTAGGGATACCTTAGCCTATGCATTGGCTAACCAGTTTCTTGATTATCTTCCTGGAGGGTAGTTTTACCCCATTCCACTCTGCTTTACTATCATAAGAGGTTGAGTTACGTGAGGTATGCTGTGCCATTGAGTATTGTTTACGCTATTGATGAGACTAAGGTGAGGCTAATTAATGGTCAGTTACGTGTGGATTGTTAGGGATGTAAAAACTAAGGGTACCTTTCTTCTTACTAGTGTTAGGAGCGGGGTACACGTCTTGGTAGTTCTGGCAAATATGAATGGGCTGAGGAAGTAGTAAGGAGAAAGTGAGGGTGGATAAGTTACTTGCACGATGGGGCAATTGCATACAACGCCTTCACATGGTTAAACATAGAACACGAAAAGTTCCACGAGAGGGATTACGCAGAACAAGGGCTTAAAATACTTGCATCAACGGACTTCCACTTCCCTTGGAATACTGACAATCACAATAACTAGGTGGTTATCAACATTCTTCCTAACCTTTACACCCCAAA
>JAPYVG010000111.1 GCA_028277025.1 Sulfolobaceae archaeon | reverse complement strand
AGGAGGACAAGGATAAACTGAATAGAGCCGTGGAAATCCTCCAAAGACATAAGGATGACCCAATCCCGTATTTAATAGCATACGTTTATAAGTACTATCCAGAGTACGCTGAAAAGAGTAAGATCAAGGATAAGGTTGAAGAGTTGATCAGGTATTATCATCTTTAACCTTGCATTCTTCCACTCTATATACACGGTCATAGGGGATACCAACTAGGATTCCGCCCATATCTCTAATTAGTACATTATAAGAGATTCCCTCCAGACTCCCACAGTGCTTGTTTCCACTATCATCTACTATGCATAAACAAAGAGAAGGTTCCTTTATGAGACTGAACAATCTGGATTCTATCTCGTCGCTAGTATCAAATAAGGAAACTTTTAGTCTCTTATTGTTTGATCCGAGAACAATAAAACGCAAAAAACTCGCTAAACCTAACGATAGAAAGAATGATATCATGTAAACCACAAGTAGTAAGGCACCCAAGACTGTAAAGCCCTTGTTTAGAAAGGATAAGGCTGAGGTTATTAAGACTGCTGCGATAAGGATCAGTAAGAAGTACCTTTCTGCCAAGACTAGAGTCCCCCAGTATAATGCCTTCCACCTTAGGGTTTGACTATCTATATCTACCGTGATATAAGCAGAAATCTCATCTACGAGCTTTTTTATGGTTCGGTCTCTTTTAATCAAAAAATTAAAATAAATGTAGTATAATAACATCCATAATATAAAGAAGATAAAAACTATTATATTTATAAGGTAGCCCGAATCACTACTAAATATAAAGTCTAAAAGTAATACAACAATTAAGAAAAACATGAATGTTAAAAATAACACATTAGATACTATACCTATGTACCTTACTTCTAGGAAATGACGCAAGGGACCGTAAACTGTTCCTATTAATCTTAACGTACTATTTTTCTTGGTCCTTTGTTGGATAAAGGTTGTGAGCAAATAGATCAGAAAAGAAACTAATAAGGTTTCAAGGGCTGACGTGAATTCCGTGGAAAATGTCGACATCAACTAAATGTTTAGCAAAGAAATTTAAACCATGTAGAGAATTTCCAAATAAACTCTCCTTTTAATGAAAAATCAACTAGTATGTATAACTACTATTAAGCATGTGAAATAAAAAACAGAAGAGTGAAAGCTTAGGCCCAGAGCGTTCCGCTACTTTTATTGAGTAAATCCGTCTATTTCCTACTCATAGTAAAGCAGTATAACTCAATGCCAGAACGAGATTATCTTACTTGTTCCTTAAGGGGACAACGAGCAAAGAAGACTTCCGCGTGCTATTAACTATCTTGCTTTTGCAAGATAATATCACTACTGTTCAATGATATACAGGTGAACTATTCTATCCAATTTTTAATTTCCTGTAGTTATTTTCGGAATAATGAGTTTGCGGTCTACGGAAAACGCTAATTTGAACAAAAGGGGGGCCAATTAAAAATTGAATAACTATGATGTCGGTCAAAAAATAGGATGACAGCCATCACCATCCCCGTTAGAGAAATCATCATGCCGACTGCAACTCTTTTTGCTTCCAACTTGTGAGGATTATTGAAGAATTCGGGGGTAATGTCAGCGTACATGAAACCTAAAATGGCAGTAACGGATATAACGCTTAAGGCCACTGCTAAAGAAGTGTATAGTCGTACAATCAGGTGAAAAACGTACTTATAAACGAGAAGTCCCAGAGAGCCTAAGGCGACCACTTCGCCATAATATCCTATAACGACCTTTCCTACCTTCATCTTCTGACTAAATTCATTACTCTGAAAGAGATATATCATTATTTATACTTGTTGTTTCGTTACCTATATTCTCAGAGTTAGTATAGATTCTGACATTTGCAGATGCACCACTTAAGCTTAATTTCGTATTTATACGAAATTTCAAGAGAGAAATTTCATTAAGTTATATAAAAATTTTTCCTCTAATATTCGATATTATTAAAAAAGAATTTACAGCAGTTTTTTTAAAGCCTCTAACCCTTTAGCTGCAACTACGAGTGCTATAATAACTGCTATAATAGCTGAAATAATTAATATTATTAGCAACGGTTTATTATTTTGGATATTTTGGATATTAAGAGATATTAGACTCTGGGTATTAGTTGTACTACTGTTTAACACGGTGGTTGCTGTCCAGTTCCACTGGTCAGTAACGGTGTAGGTGCTGATGTGGGTGAGCACTGCGGTGTAGACGTAGTAAGTGCCCGCTTGGCTGACCGAGTAGGTGAAGTTGAACGTGTTGAGGCCTGGGTTTATGGTGACGTTGAACACCTCGGACGGGCTTTGGGGACTAGCGAAGGAGGGGTTGTTGGTGACCCAGAGCTCTATTTCGCCCTGAGTCGGGCTGGTCACCGTGCCGTTGACGGTGACCGTGACCACGATCTCCCTATTGCTGGCCGAGACCTGGAGGTTGTAGATCCAGGGCTCGTGCCTGTAGAAGGTGGCGAAGTTATTGCCGGGCTGGAGGTTCACCGTCATGCCTCCCCAGTACTCCGTGAGGTTGAGGCCAATGTTCGGGTAGTGGTAGACCTCGAGGGTGTAGGTTCCCGGAGAAACGCCGCGGAAGTTCAAGTAACCGCTCGAGTTCATGTAAACAATCTCCTTGAAGGAGGAGTTGTAGAGGACCCCGAGGACGACGCCGGGCACGGTGGTGGCTGGCCTGCCGAGGATGTTGTGAATTAGGACAGTCAAAGAAGATGAATGTGTGACGATGTATTCAGGTGTTACAAAGAGTGGATAAGTAATTTTTATTTCGTCAGATCCATTAAGTATGTATGTTGTCCCGTTTACTTTTATGACTTTAGGAATAACTATAACCGAACCGTTATTATACCACCCCGAAATACTTCCGTTAGGTAGATGTACATTTACCCAAAATTGTGGGATAACTTTAATGTTAACTTGTAGTGGTTCGTTTACAATAAACATCTGAGGCTGACTAAAGACCTCCAATCTCTCGAAGGAACTCAAGTATTCGTACTCAGGAATTTCTATTGTTGTACCAGCCGGGTAGTAACCGCTTACAAGGGTTCTATTAGTACCGTTTATTACTGCAAGTAATGGAGATCCCGTGAAATTAACCTTAACATAGTATTCTACGATGTAAGGTATTTCAATTGACATCGGAGATTCAACGATAAAATTGAAAGTTCTAGTGATATTGTAAATCTCGTATTGGCTTATCGGGATTACTTGCGGAAATACTTCAACTGTAGACCCTCTATTGTACCAACCGGTACTCAAACTTTCTTTAACTCCGTTTATATAAGCGGAAACGTTTAGATTTGTAGTTACATAATACTGAGTTATATAATTAGCTATTATAGTATAATCCCCAGGTTGATTTATTGTGAAACTATTAGAAACAGTATTTCCATTTAGGGTCACTTCAGTCAGAATAAACCTGGAAGTACCATTAATGTATTTCACATTAACAAATGTTATATTAGCCGGTAAAGTAACGGTGTACGTTTTGTTAGCATCATATATAGAGCCATTTACGTAATAAAACGGAAGTGTAGAAACTACGTCAATTTTGGCTGTTTCAATCGGTTGTATTCCTACAAATTCAAGCAACTGATTGAAATACGGATTATTCCAGAGCCCAAACGGGTCACCGTTCCAACCGTTATAATTCCAGATGCCTATGAAATTTATACCCATAGAATTTAATTGAGATATCACGTCTTCGTAATAGTTTATAGTGTCTTGATATCCTATCGTAGAATTAAAATCAATGTATGTTATTGATGCAGGATTAATGTAGCCCTTAATATCACCGTCACGAATACCTATGTCACCTATAAAGAAACTAACACCTTGTTGGTTTGCGAAATTTTCTAGATCTAAAATTTGGTTAACGTAATTACTTGGTATACTAACTACACCATTCGCGTAGTTATACGAAGGATAGGGGTATACATCGTATCCTATATAGTTTAATGTTATTCCATTAGATTGTAAATATTGGAAGACACTCTCTACCGAACTTATGTTCTGACCCAAATCTGTGTAATAGAATAACTTAGCGTTAGGTAATATCTGCTTAATTAGTGAATACACTTCGTAATAGCCATAGTAGTTTAGATCATTCATTTCTGAGATTCCTACAACTAACTTTTCGCCACCGTTTGTAACAGCAGCTATCTTATGAAGGGTGTAATTAAGTAGAAGCATTTGAGCAGGTGTAACATTTGTTAGATTTCCCCTCCAGTGATGAGTAGTTAGAAAGAAGTTGATGAATAATAAATTAGATGAGTTATAGAGCACATTCAGTTTAGATAACTGTTCGGAGATCCAATATTCATTGTTTTCATAATATAATGCTTGTTGTAAGGAAACATTTTCATTTCCTAAATTGTAAGTGTTAAAAGGAAAAGCTATACCAACGACTAAATTCGGTAGATATGGTAATAGGTTTTCATAAGTACCATTAGACGGACCCCAAGGTACTAGCCAGAATAAAAGTCGAGGATCACTCGAAATGCTGTAAGCTAAAGAATAATTTACAGGTACTAGAGACGTTAAGACTAAAATTAATAAAATAAAGTTTATAGCCTTACTCATATGTCACAGCATAACTAACGTAAGTAATAAAGTTTACTTGCCTTGTAATTCGAATTAAATAGTAAATAATATTAACTCCAACTAATTGCAGAATTATTCAATTACACCATAATTACACACAAGACTAGTTGTTAGTTTCTTTAATAACATAGAAGACTAAATACTTTGATTATTACTCTGTTAATATGACATTAAGTCTGGCTAACGAAGGTTAAAGATTAAACGTTTTCTTAAATTACGTAATGTCAATAATATGACGGCTCCTCCAATTGATAAAATAATGGACGGAATTAAATTCCTTGTAAAAACACCTATTACAATTAACAGAGAATGCCTTCAGTTATAACAAACTAAGCAAGCGGTTTAACTCTCCTTATTGTGGGAGTGCTGTGAAAATCTCCTTCGCTGCTGTAAACCCCATGCGTTCATAGAGGACCTATCTCCCTTTCAATTTAATGGAAACTAGTGCCGCGGCCGGGATTTGAACCCGGGTCTCGGGCTCGAAAGGCCCGAATCCTCTCGGCCCGCCTCCGTTGACCGGGCTAGACGACCGCGGCGAGTTAATTGCCTTCCTGGCGGATTTAAAATTT
>JAPYVG010000025.1 GCA_028277025.1 Sulfolobaceae archaeon | reverse complement strand
CTTACTCCTAACTATCTTGCTCTTGCAAGATAATATTACTATTTTGCAAGAATATTTAGTTAAATTATTTTATTCACTTTTTAACTCCCTTGAATTATTTTCGGGGTGATGAATTTGGGGTCTAGGGAGATAAGAGAAGGAAATATTTGTAATTTTTTTGAAAGAACAGGCTAGATTAGTATTTTAAGATAACATACTTGTAAGGCGGTTAATAGGATTTTAACATTGTTTAACGTCTTACTACTAAAATTTTATAACTTCACTAAAATTATGTTAACAGATTCATCATTGTTTTTTCATTTTTAAATTATAGTACTATCTAACACTATATTTTGTTTATTTCCGTAAATATTTTATTTAGTACTGTTTTAACACTCTCATATCCTTCTATTTCTAACTTTGATGAATTTTTAAAAAGCGATATGTAAAAATCAACCTTAATATTCATGTGGGTTATCTTCCTTTTTCCTTCATCATTCACCTCATTTGAATAAACTACTATAGGTTTGCTGGACTTAATGAATTCCCTAAGCACTCCGTTAACGATCTTCACATTATTTTCCTTACCGCACATTGCAATCAATTTCTTTTTAAAAAGCCTTGATGAAATGTCATAACCATTAACTATTATCTCTTCCTCTCCACAAGGGTCTTCAGTGTTTAAAACTACAATCTCTTCTTTCCCAATTTTCTCGTAATGGAGTAAAAGATCCCATTCTTTTAATGTCTTAATCACGTAATAGGGGGCAATAATTATACTCGGTTTCTGAGAGTTTAGCATTAGATTCCCGATCTTTATCTTCTCATTAAAAATATGGAGTAGTATTACATCTGACGGTAATAATTCTATTAAGTACTTAGTGTTAAATGCATTCTTTATCTCATTAACTAATGTATAAAAGTTATAATTAGCGAGAACCAGGACGTTAAATGGTATTTCACCTATGAAGTCCTCCACTACATCCCTTTCATTAGTTAAGTCTATACTCAATTTTATCCACCTCCTTTATTGCACTTTCCTCAATCCTAACGTCGAACTTAGAAGCTAGATTTATTAGCTCTCTAACCACGAGGGGTAAGTTTTTCCTGACTTCCTCAGATAACCCTACTCTCGGTTCTATCTTGTATGGTTTACAGCCGATCAAGTAAACTTCCGGTGAGAAGCCCATGAGCTTTAACATGAAAAGTAAGCTCTGAATACCGACACCATGAGAACCAGAATACTCTAAGTCTAATACTGTTGATGTCATCTCTTCCTCATCCACACTTATTTCCATCTTTCTAACCTCAACGTCGTTTTCCCCCAACATTGCGTCTATGATTATTAGTACGTCGTAGTCTTTCAATAAGTCCAGTGAATTAACGCCAGAACTCCCTAAATCTATTACATCAGCACCTTGAACTTTATCCCTTAGGAATTCAGCTATATATGAACCGCAACCGTCATCTCCCATTAACCTATTACCCACTCCAACAATTGCTATCCTTTTCATTAAAAATCACGCCAATATTTCGAACCTTCTGGTGAAGGTTTCCAAGTTTCTTTTTTTGTAGAATTCATTATTTTTCCATGAAGTTTCACAACTTTACTTGTTAACGGCATCATTTCCTCTCTCTCCTTTATTTCATCCGTTATTAACCTTGAAATTAATTGCCTAGCCTTGTTTAAGTTATCAGTAACGTCTTTCCATAAACCCCAATCTGAGGA
The DNA here is from genome assembly GCA_028277025.1 of Sulfolobaceae archaeon. Next base: position 26,688 of record JAPYVG010000025.1, on the reverse strand, counting down.
GGTCAGCTCTATTATTTTGCTATCGTCAAAGTCTACTAAAAGTAGTGCTAAGAAGTCAGCCAAGTCCTTATCTGATGCGTTATGAATTTGTAATTTAGACAGTACTAAATCTGTCTTATTCATTACGAAATCTGCGTTCCAATCTATCGGAATAACACGGTTAAATTCCATGAAATCACTATAATAAACCTTTACCACATATTCTTCTTTAAAAAACATCCCAGCTATGTCTCCTAATGCTTTCTCAAGGTGAAAATAAGGCGTGTAACCCAGTTCGTAAATTACTCTCTTAAACTCGTCTCTGTTCTCTTTCTTTACAATCATGTTTATATCTTGTACTCCTCCCCTCCGGTATAGTTTCATAAGCTCTACTGCTAAATTGTTGTTCTTTACGTGGTAGAAAATACCTACTGAGCCGTAAACTAGTGCTTTCACGTTGTTCTTTTTTAACTCCTTATGTATTTGTTCTGCTTCTGTCAAAAATTTTTCTAACTGTTTATTTACATCTACTTTTCTTAACTGTAAATCAAAGGGATACACTCCAGACATAACATATAATTCTCAAAAGGAATATATATCCTTTTCGTTTATTTTTCAAGTATTAATATAATTTAATAACTTTTCTAATTCCGATAAAATCAGAGGAATTTTAAGGTACTTTTCTGACCTCTTGATAACCTTAATAGTCTTATCTATTTGCACTGTAGTGAAATTCCTAACCCTCATTTTCATATCCGGATCATTACTTATTATAATCCCCGTGGTAGTAACATTTCCTATAAGCGGTAGTACTGAAGGTATTTGAATGCTCAACTTTACCCTCTTTTCCGGTGTAACTTCTAAATAAACCTCGTAAGACCACACTACATCCTCCAATCTAATCCCTCTTTTTAAAAGGGAATTTAAGAAAGTGTCTACAGCGTATTGCACATCTCCATCCTTTATTAAAACTTCCTTAACGAACTTTTCATTCCTATCATCAAATACTATTTCAGCATTCACGTTAACGTAATCCTCTGGTATTGGCCTAACAAAGGTTATTACATAAGCCTGATCTTTTACTTTAATAACTTTAACACCTCCTTTTTCATTAATTCCATACATTCCTTACCCCACTGACTTAACTCACCGTCAGTGTTTTCAACCTCGCATTCGATAACCGTAGTATCGTCTGGTAATGAGTTGAGTGCGATAGCGGTTTTTATTAAACTGTCCACGTCCATAAAGTATGCTCTCATGTTATTATAAACTTCAGCCCAAGCCTCATAAGGGGATTCTTCTTGCCTATTTATTTTATAAACCCTTAATTCCTTCCTTCCCCTCTTCTCACTTGCTAAAATTATGAGTTTAGAGGGGGAGAGTTCGGATAAAAAAGTAGATGCCTTAATCGCACCTAAGGAGAGGTCTAAAACTTCTACCCCTTCTCCCCTTAGCTCCTCCATTAATAATAACGGTATTTGGTAATCCCCCTTATACCAATAACCCACAGCAACTATTGTTGGCATTTTCTCCCCTTAGGTTTTATCGCTTGTGCTAACTCCCATAACACTTCTTCGGGCTTTTCAATTTCTAGCGGGGTAACGTTTGAGGCTAAAGACGTTAACCTCTCTTTATCGTCAAGTGTCCTTTGAACCTTTTTAACATCAAGATTTACATTATATAGGTTAGCAATCCTTTTCAGTAACTCTAATGAGTCCTCTCTCTCCCTCTTCAAATTAAACACTTCTAAGGCTCTTAGGTTCTCTTCAAAACTCTTTACTATCTCATCAATACCCAGTATCCTTGAAAGTATTCCCACTATTCAACACCCTTAGCTATTAACCTAGTGAAGTAGATTACTTCCTTAAAGTTAGCCTGACCATCAGCTATTGCGTTTTCAAGAGACTTCTTACAGTTAGGGTCGAATACTATGACACTCTTTCCTTCCCATTTATTGAGTTGTTGTACTATGAACCCTCTAACCTTCTTAACGTTATCTTTTACTTCACTTATTAATTCCAGGTGGTGTGGGCATGTGTACAAGTTGTGTGAGGATGGGGGAACTTTTGGCTCTTTAAACTCTGGAGCAGTAGCCCTTAATAGTTGTCTTACGGGTTCTTCAACTCCTCCTAGCCTACTTAAGAACTCAGAATAATGCGGTATTGTAGGTGCTTCTATATCGGCTTTCTTAAACTTAGTCCCAGATTTATACCTTTCATAGGCAATTTCGGACAAGTGCTTAACCTCTATATCAAGTGGAACTCTTGAACTCTTAGGACCTTGCCATCTCAACCAGAAGAATGCAGTACCATCTGTAGTTACTATCCTTTTAACTCCTAACTTCTTAGCTGTTTCCAGTACGTTTAAGTACATCTTCCTTGCGGTTTCAAAATCCCCTAGGAAGTACGGGTAGTAGCCTGGATCTGAAATTATCGAACTTACGGTAAAGTTAACTTTTAACTTCGAAAACGCTTCAGAAGCTTCAGTTAACAATTCTTGTTCTTCTATTTCTAATGGTGAAGGAACGTATAAGACTTCGGCATCCTTTTTATCGACTGGTAATCCGGCCTTATTTGCTATATCTTTCCACTCATCTTGTGTTAAGCCTAGTGAATTACCTACGCTTTTCGCATTCCCTATAATTTTCTCAGCGCTTTCGTAGTTAAACCCGCTTAGATGTAATGCTCTTCTCATAATTAATGCTGTATACCAGTTAGGTATTTCCATTGGTGAGGTGAAAGTACATGCACCGCAAGCTGTGCAATTATATGCCGATTCAACCCATTTCATTACCTCATTTCCCTTTACCCTCCTAAGCCTTAGGAACCTAGCAACTATTCCGTACCCAGTATAGAACATTGAGTAAATCTTGTTAATTTCGTATGTTCTCCAAGCCGGAACGTTAGTGGATTTTTTATCAACTAACCAGAACGGGCAAGTATAAGAGCAAACTCCGCATCTCATGCAGTTCTCTATGCCCATTACATCTGCTGGGGCGAACTCGTCGAATAGTGTTGCTGCAAATCTCCTATTAATTTCCACTTTCCCTCCCTTCAACTTAAACCCCCCACATTCAAACTTTTCTCCTACCATATTGATGGCCCGCAAATCCTTTGCTTACGTAATACCAGAACATATGGAATGCCTTACTGAATGGCGTATAACCTATGAATATCCCCACTAACGCTATATGCAAGCCGTACCAGTTTGCTTGGTTTGGTATTCCTAAGTAAGGCACACCCCAATCATACGCAGCGCCTAGACCGGTAATTATTATTGCTGTCAATAAGATTAGGAATACGTAATCACCTATACTGCTTAGTCTTCTGTGGTTAGTAACATCATCTATTATCCTCGTAACTAAATAACCTACTAGCCCAGCAAGTGCTAGTAATGCCATAAAACTTCCGTTAACTATTACTGCTAATACTCCCCAAGGCGAAATTGTGTTTGTAGCTACTTCTGCAGAATTCCACGCGCCTACCGGGTTTAGTATTCCACCGTGAGAGTATGAGGAAGCTCCTAAGACTCCCAACTGATAGCCAGAAGTAAAGGATTCTGGCACTGACAGAGGCATAAGCCAACCTAATATGTTCTGAATTCCGGTTAGTCCGCTGAATATGTAATTCCACGCTATTATGTGGATTCCTACTACTATGATTAACCCTAAGATGAAAATGTGGTTGAAGATTGTTTCTACTATTAATAGGGGGTCTCTTTTAGCGGCATTTCCGAAAGGTCTTGGTATTGAAGTAACTGCCTCTTTGAATTGGGTTCCAAATCCAGAAACGCCTTTAATTCCACTCCTCCTAAATAAAAACTCCCTACTGATTCTGTATATCACTCCGAAAACAAAAAAGACAATTCCCAGTGGGAATATTACGTTTAAACCCCACCAGTAAAGGCTTATAGGTGTTGATGGGCCTCCATTAGCACCTATAGCAGCATGAACCAGTAACATCTCAATCCCTCATTTAACTTTTGCGGCAAATCTGTAGAACGCCTTTATTGATTCGCTTAAATCAATTGGAGCGCCTAAGGTTATGTACCTCACTTTACCGTTTGGTAATACCACGTGGACTCCGCATACGAAGCATGGATCAAACGATCTCAGTGTTGCTGCAAATTCGAAACCGTCCCACTGGTCTAACGGCGTGACCGTCAGTTTGGGTACTCCATTTATGTTATATCCTGGATTTCCTTGAATTACTTCTTCAAAAGTCCCAGCACCACCGTTTTGAGCTAATAATGGATATGGTGAGATTGAGCCTATTACGTCTTGATATGTGTTCTTCACTCTGGGCCCAGAGTTAACAGTTGTGGGTTGTATTTGCTGAGGATTAATTGTGGGCACGTTGGGACCACTACCTAATGCGATTACTTCAGAGTGGAACTGAGCTCCTCTTGGCGCATCCTTCATTCCAACTCCAATGGCTACATTAGTATTTGTGTTCTTCTTATATGTCCAGTCATACTGGTTTCCTCTACTTACGTCCGTCTGACCATTCTTTATGTAATTAACGGCTGAGAACCAGGCAATCCATGCACCTGCAGCGTCTAATGCACAAGCGTGTGCTCTTGCTCTCATTCTCTCTACGGCGTTAGTTGTTACTGTTATACTACCACTTGACAGTTTAGATGATAGGGCCCATGGAGATACATAATTTATATTAATTTCACCTTGTAGTTCAGATGGTAATGCTATTCTTGGTGAAACTGTCTTAGGTAAGTTCCAAGTTACAGATTGTTCATTACTATTATACATGATCTCTATTCCAGCTGATGGGTAATTAGCAGTATATATTGGGTGAGGTGCTTGAGGCTGTAGTACTTGAGCCCACATTGCAGCTTGCGGATCTACTTCGACATTGAAGAAGTAATTCATTGTAGGCTTGTGATTTGCATAGGGTATAATTCTGGGTGATACGGCCCAACTATATTTTCCCATACTGTTTCCGCTTCCAAATGGATAGCCTCTGGCCTGAGGGCTCGGTATAGTCCATTTCCTCCAAGGGTGATATGGACTTACTGGGTTTCCAATTGGATCTTCAGATATTCCGCTCACTTCTGATGGTACTTGAGGGTTGTTTACCCAATCGTCGTAAAAGGATGACTCTATGAATTCTCTAATGCCTAAATTAATGTCAGTTAGACTATTTGTTACGAGTGTTGGTGGAGAGTTTGGACTCGTCTGTATTACAAGGCCTGGTTTTACTACTCTAGCTCTTCCCCATGCGCCCATATTTTCATATGTACCGTCGTAGGGAGATACGGGTGTTGATGAAGGAGATACTGAGGGGGCTTCTGAAACGTCGCTCTGTCCATAACAAAGGAAATTACCCGGTCTATTGCCCATTTCAGCAAATCCTAAATTGTTAAAGTACTTGTCATAATATGCTTGTACTCCGAAGTTGTTTCCGTAGTCATTTAAGAAAAGATTTAGTACTTCCCAGTACGCTACTTGTTTCTTAGCATATGCTGTTCCATCAATTAATCTCTCCAAATATCTTTGCAAATTTTCTACTGTTGCTGGTACACCTATCCCACCTGGCACCATAGTAATTGGATGAGGTATTCTCAGATAATACAAGAGTTCTGCTTCATGCATAATTCTCCATACATAAGCTCCTTCTAGCCATATCGCTCCAATTAATGGGACTAATCCATCCATTATATCAGCAACAGTCTTCATAGTAATTCCTGAAAACTTCAGTTCTGACGGAGTACCATCTGGAAAAGCCTCTGAATATTGAAGAACCGTATTAATTGATGTTTGTTGTGCCAGCTGATAAATTTCTGGAGGGTAGTATCCAGCAATTTTAAAGAATAATGAGCTCCAGTCTGGGCCTCCTAACGCTGTTAAATGTACTGTGGCATCATAAACCATTGCAGCGTCGTTAGCTAACATTATAGTCTCTAGCCCTAGAGGTGGAGGAGCATATCCTCCCATAGCCATCTCTTGTGCTATCCTCTCAATGAACTGATGATGTTCACCACAGATTCCACACTCCCTAGATGATAACATTATTACATCTGGTGCTGGTTTATTCCTCATGAAGATCTCAAATCCCCTGAACATCCCAGCCCCAGCATAGGCCTCTGTAGCCCTAACCTGGTTTTCTCCTTCTATGTTTACTGTAACTTGAATTCCTAGTTCTGGCTTTATTCTAACTATGGGTTCTATTACAACTGGCTTAGTCCAGTCATATTTAAATAGATAGGAGGAAGCCATTTTAACTCACCCCCTTAACCTTAGGAACTGAGGGTTTACCTCTCCTTCTAGATAGTAAGTATGAACCAGCTCCAACTACAATTCCAGCACCTACTGCAGCAGCAAGTAATGTAGTTGATGGTAATGTAGGTGCGTTTGGTGGGGCGTAGAAGGGTTCGTATAGGTCTGGAAATCCTGGTGCTGTACATGCTATACATACTCCACCTCTAGTACAACCTCCAACTCCTCCAACCCATCCTAAACGTGGAGCTGGGCTGTTAGCTTCAGTTCCTTTACATCCTAAACTGTAAGTGCATTGCGGATCACCGAATTTCTGTGCGAAAATCCCTTGTGCGAAAAATCCGGCTCTGGGACAGTTCTGGTGCGTTTCATTACCGTAGAAGAATTTAGGCCTATTGAATATATCTAAATATGAAGTTGGTGGAGGTGCTAAGCCTTCAACATATAATACACCGGCAACTAAAGTTCTCATTATCCAATCTCCGGCCGGCGGGTCTGCAGCTATTGCAACAATCGGTTGGCCTAATTTTGTCTTCCAGTGATAGCTTGGACCAGGGTATGAGGTATCATAAGGAGAACTGGTAACCGCATAAATGTCTTCATTAATTACGGTTTCTCCCCTAAATACTCCCTTCCCTTGTTGGTAAACTTCATGTATGTAAGCCGGGAATCCCAAAATCCCTCTATACGGGTCATCTAACATACCCATAACATAGGTCGGGCTTCTGTATCCTAACCCGTTAGTAGTTGCTGGAATTCCACCGTAAGTTGCACAAGCACCAGTAGCATAAACTAATGCTGCATTTTTCATTAGGTTAAACACGAACTCGTCACATAATAATACGTGTCCCCCTGGAGTTCTACCGGCTGAACACCAGAAAGATCCTTCAGGTTTGGTGTAATAAATGTTGAACTCATCAAACAAGGTTCCTTCTACCACGAGTACATATGGCTCAAAATACCCCGCTAATGCGGCTTCCATCGTAGGATATGCCATGTCGTCTTGTGGCATTAATATTGGGTGATAAACTAAATTTACGTTAGGCAAATTAGCTATCTGAGGTGTTTTTAACTGTATAGGTTGTAAGTTAATTGTGACTTCAGTTATAACGTCTTCTACTGAGGGGTTCATAGCGTCTATAAAGGCAATGGTGTTTCCTCCGCACCACCCGTTTCCAGTCCATATAACGTTAATTGGGTCTACCGTTGAGTCTGCGGCCATATTAAATAAGTCCTTCCATGTTAGCCCTTTCTCGACCATCCATGCAGTAAGTCCGGAGATTGACGCTATTTTCATGAACTCTCTTCTGGTTATTCCCACTTTGACTTGCTTCGGCTTAGGTTCCTTCATACTAGGTATATTATAGTATACCATATTTATAAATTTTATTGTGAATACTATTTATTTATATATTTAATTCATAAATTTACATTTTTCTAAAATAAACAGTTTTAAGATAAAGCATGGGTAGTAGTGATATTACAAATGATGATATTGCTAGGGCGTATATAGCATTATAATAATTGTAAAAGATTGCGACCGATGAGCCCCAAGCTAATTCCGATATTGGTGAAATTATCGGGAGGAAGGAATAAAATTTGCGATTATTATTGTTATTATTTTTATTGACAAATAATAATGAAACCGTTATGCCTGCTAAAGTTGAAAATGCGTAAGGTATTTCGTTTACGCTTAAAGCATAATATAAACTTGAAATTGATAGGATAAAATTACTTAAAATGAAGGTAATGTATAATTTTTCATTAATCCTTCCTTTAATATAACTATATCCGAAGTAAAACTGCAAGAATAATGAGAAAAATAAAGCTAATAATGAGGACTCCTTTATAGGGTCATGAGATATTGGTAATATTGAATGCGTCATTTCAGACGCAATATTTGGACCAGATAATGATAAGAGTGATACCAGTAAAATGTCATATCTTCTGAATTTAATACAAACAAATACTATTTCTGGTAAAATCATTAAGAAGAACATGAATGAGTTTATTGTTTCTATAATTCCTATAGGAACAACCTGGTATATTGGTAAAGAAAATGATGGTATATCTGTACCGTAAAAATATAGGGAGTATAATGCATTTATTAATCCACCTTTAACTATAGAATAATAAGTCAGACTCATTATAATCTCATGAAAGAGCACAGAAAGGATAGAAGCTAGATTCGTCCTACCGAATACGTATAAGAATCTGGGTACAAGCCATAAGTAAACGCATATGAAAAGTGCTAATTCTATTGAACCCGACATAAGGATGAAATATGCTGACGTCATGAAATACGCAACCTCCAAGAACTCGAATGAGTGTTTAACGTTCTTTAAAGAAAAATAAAATAACTCAGAAATTAATACGGTCATTGAAATTATATAGAGGACGTAAATTAAAACTAGATTGTGCACATTAGTATCCATAAATTTATTCTTTTTTGAGATAATTATAAAGTTTACTATATTATACCTAGTATAGTTTATTAACTTAAGAGTAAAAACTAAGTATATGATAAAGTGGGTGGAGGCTGATGGAGATCTCAGAGTTTTAGTACTAACTACCAGTTGGTGTGAATATTGTGATAAGCAACTGGAGGAGATTAAGGGCATTGATGACGAATTTAAGGAATTCGAGTTCATTCATGAAGACGCAGATGAGAGACCGGACTTAGCTATTAGATATTCACCACAGATATACCCGAGTATAAGTATAATAAGTAAAGAGGGAGTGATGGGCGGTACTTATGGTTTTGTAACTAGGGATAAAGTAGTCGAATTGCTTAATTACGCTAGAAAAGTTATGAGCGAGGGAAAACTTGTGGTGCCACCTAAAATAACTAAGGAGGTTAAGAAATTAGATCCTAATTACGTATTTAATTCAATTTTGTCGAACTGTGAAGGGTATTTCGATTGGATTGAGGGTGGATTTGAAAGGGAACCGAAATTCGTTAGTCCAGAGGTTTTATTACTTTTCATGAAGTTTGATGATTTTTATCACCAATCAATGGTTACTATAACCCTTGATAAAGCAATTGAGAACTTATGGGGGAATCCCGGTTTTTATTTATATTCCAAAACGATTGATTGGAAGGAACCTTATATGGTTAAAATGGCCGATTTTAATTCGTTAATGATCATTGCTTTACTGAAGGCGTATGAGAAGTATAAGGATGAGAAGTACTTAGATTATGCCGTTAAAACTGGTGAATTCATTCTCTCATTAGTTAGAAAAGACGGATTAATAGAAAATGGTATTACACTAAAGGGTTGGGACAATAGGGCTTTCCTATCGGTTAATGCGATAGCTGGAGAGGCTTTAAGCGAGCTTTACGAGTTTACTAAGGATACGAAGTTTAAGGATGAGGTAGATTTCCTTAAGGGTTCTCTATTGAATGCAGATAGTCATTTAATTGGTAGTAGGTGTGAGAACGTCTATTTAATGGATCTAGCGTATTTACTTTATTTTACAAGAGATAGAGTTGTGCTTAACACGTTAAGGAGATATGAAAGCGCTTCTGGTGCTTATTACGATATTACGCTAGAGTTCGCTAAAAGGCAAAGAATAGGTAGGTTCAAATTCTTGCTCGATAATAGTATATTATCATTAGCGTTTCTAAGAATGGGTGACAAAGAGTATGCTAAAAGGATAGTTGATGATCTTTTAGAATCATATGGGATATATACGTATTTTAATCAAGCAGTTTACGCCCTTACATTAGGTGAGATTTATGGTAAGTTTTCCTCTTAAACTGTTCTTTATACTCATAGGTGTAGGGCAAATATTGTTTATCTATGAACTGATAAGCGTTTTAACGAAGCCGGTAGTTTACCCAGATACAATTTATAATTACATGATCGGTTTCGCTACTCTTACAGTCTTAATTGTTATCTTTTTACTTAATCTAAATACTAGCTTAAAATACATTTCATTTCTACTTTATATTCCCGTAGTTAATGTATTTGTGATTACAATTTTAATATATCTGCTTAAAAAATCCAAATTATGGAGTTTTATAATATTTATTACATGGTTTGCTAATCTCATATTAACTCTTTTATCCCCTCTTCCCCTAGTATTATTTTTCGGTGAAGGTAAATATTTTATAAATTATATGGTATTGAGTAACGTGGTCAGCGTTATGTCTTTATTTCTTGTAGGATTTTATTTGCTGAGGGTCGAGAAATCGATAAGGGGATGAAAAAGTAAGCTTCATTTTTATTTTAAAAAATGATAAATTCCTAGTAAGGTTTAAATAATTTGTGTGGTAATACCATTCTAGGTAAATGGTATGAATCTGAAAAATTATTTCTTTTCAAAAATTGACTGGTTAGAGAGGGAAGTGCTACATATTCTTGATTTAATCCCTTTATCCACCTCAAGTGTTGCACCAACTTTTAGTATTGCAGCCGCATATGGTAACATGGTTGCATTAATGGGGGCTACTGCAATAATGGCTGTAATACTCTCCTTTCCCTTCTTCCTTTTCGCGTCAATAATATTTAAAAAATTAAATACAAAAGCCCCTCATGCCGGGGCATCCTACCACTGGGGTGCAAGATTTATAGGGAAGAAATATGCCTCCTTTCAGTTTTGGATAGTTACAATGGCGTATTTCCTCTCGTTACCACCAATAATAATACCGGCTGGTGAGTACACTCTAGACTTGCTTTATAGGCTTGGATTAATCAGTAAGTCAATGGAATTGAGTGTGTTTTGGGATTCAGTAATAGGGATTATATGGGCCTTATTTGCCGCAGTCCCTTTAATTTTGGGGGCAAAACCAACTGCTAGGTTTACTGAAGTATTTTTGGTATTGGAACTTGTCATATTAGGATCTTTTATTATAATCGGTTTAATATCTTTACCATCCCATGTTGTTAACGATTTCTCCTTAAATTGGTTCTTTAATACTTCGTGGTTTTCATCTCCCTCTAAGTTTCTAACATTAACCGCAACAATGGTGATTGTGGCTACAATACTTGACGGTTGGGAAATAGATAGTTATGCCTCTGAAGAGTCTAAGAAACCAAAGAACTGGCCTGGGACTTCTGGTATCATAGGGCTGATTAGTGTATTCGTAATTTATATAGTGACTATGCAATTAATGACTATAGAAACTCCTCTACAATCTTTAAGCAGTTCTGTTGATCCTTTAGCTAGATGGGCATCTTATGTTATTCCACAATATGTTTGGTTAATGGATATTGCAGTACTGGCTTCAACTGCGAGTTCTTTGTGGTTGACCGCATATATTTTAAGCAGAGCCTGGTATGCTGCGGGGAGGGAAGGTTTATTGCCTAAACCCTTTGGGTGGGTTAGTAAGTTTAAGACCCCTTGGTTTTCCATTTTTATAATCACCGTCTCAGAGGTGATTGTTCAATTACTTGAACTTACATCTACCTCAGTTCAGTCGTTCTTTGGACTAGTGTTAACCGCTGCCGGTGCGTTTTTATTATTAGAGTTTGCCATGGATAGTATCACAGCAACCATTAGCTGGTGGAAGAGTAATTGGAATTCAATAGGTGATTGGGTAATTAGAATTATTGCACCCATAACTGCTTTTGGAATGATAGGTATTGTCATTATGGGTGTGATTAACGCTGGGCCCGCATTTGGTTACACTACTCTTGACTACGGCCTAACAATTATAAGTTTACTCATTCCCAGTCTTTACTTTGTATTTTTCAGAAAATATGAGATAATCATACCTCAATGGCTTAGAGTAGAGAGTGAGATGAGAAGGAAATAGAACTTCGAAATATCATCATATACACTCTCGAATCTTTTATGGAATTAAAAGATATTGAAGCCTTTTTTATTACTTTTTCGAGAGAGTATTAATGAAATATCTAACATTACTATTAATTCTCTTTATTATATTATTTCCTCTAGCACAAGTTAGTTTTAGTACAACAAATAACAGTTATCTCGTCATTAATCATAAGAGTAATATCGTCATTAAGGGAATGAGATTGCAGAATATTACTATTATAAATTCTCATAATATTATAATTGAGGGGAATATTATAAATTCTAGTTCCTCTCTTTTCGGAATTTCAATTTATAACTCAAGTAATATTGTAATTGAAGGAAATACAATTTATAATATACATTTTGATGGTATAAATATACAATCTTCTAAAAATATTGTAATTATTGGAAATAACATTTCCTTTAATGATGGGGACGGAATAACCTTATGGGATAATACATTTAATGTGACAATAAGTAATAATATAATTTCTGGCAATGGTTATGGCGTTTTCATTCTACTTAGCGGTTATGTAAACGTGTTTAACAATTTTCTCTTAAATTCTTCATATTATGGTATTTATCTTTATCAAGCCTATAATGTTAGAATTTACAATAATACGATAAGTTTTAATGATGCCGGGATTGAGATCGATTACGCCAACATGGTAGATATATTGTACAATACGATCTCATACAATAAGGTAGGAATTTACTTGGGTGACGGAATTTATAATTTGAGTTTATTATACAATATCATCTCTTATTCGTCATACTTTGGTCTTCTTATTCATTATTATCCGACAATTTTTATTTCAAAGGATAATGTGTTTATTTCCTCATTACAGTTCTATGATTATGAAAAAGTAAACACTACCGTGATTAAAGTAGTTTCTCCCACGATTAATGGAAATCAAGGAGTCAAAGCACTTCAGCACATTGTTTATTATTTACTGGTTATAACGATTATAATAACGATTTTCATTGTGATGAAGAAGAGGAGATAAGTTGTCTTAATTGCATTTCATACTCTAACATTTCTTTGAATTCTTTTTCATCGATTTTTTCTATTATCATTCCGTAACTTACAACAACGTAATCACCTTCTTTCACATCATCGACGCTCACTATTACCGGTTGAATGTTGTTATCACCGTAATCTACAAAGGCAATCATTCCCTCAACTTGAACAACTTTAGCCGGCAAACTTATACACATGTTTATAATACATTGTTTTTAAACTTTAAAAGGTTAATTTTAATATATGAGTTTAGCAGATTTAGAGGTTATTGAAATTAACGTAAAAATAAAAGATAATAAAGTAATTGAAGCTAGAAGTTCTGGTAATAAACTAAGAAGTTTTGAGAAAACATTCGCGGGAAAAAATGCAAACTCCTTCTATGAGATATTGCCTAAAGTTTTGGCAACTTGTGGGCAATCCCATTTATACGCATATACTTCAAGAGTGTCGGATAATGAAAGGGTTATAAAGACTTTAGTCATGCTTGAAATAATTGATAGTCATCTTAGGCATCCTTATGCTTATTGGTTCCCACATGTAGTTAATGATGAACGATATTCATTTCCTCATGGAGAGAAATTTCAAAAAGTCGCTAAGATTTCCCAACGGATAAAATGGGTCATGGAGTATATAGGAGGTAAATGGCCTCACGTTGATTACTTAAGGAACACAAAGGTTGTAAAATTCTCCAAAGAGTTATTGAAAGACATTAGGGAATTTTTTGAGAAGGAAGTCATTGGAATGAATGTTGAAGATTTTCTTCAACTTAATGAGATTGAGGAATTTAAAGGGGATTTAAAGGTGTTAATAGAACATTCATTGGATTCATTATATTGGAATTTTGGTTTAAGGAATTATATAACCGTAGGTTTCCCATTTGTTTCTACTGTAGATTTATCACTCATTGAGGATAAAGGATTAGAAATATTTTATAAAGGTAGTAAAGTTGAAGTAGGCCCATTGGCACAAGCACTAACCTTTGATAAATTGATAAAAAAGTATCATGAAAAATACGGACCTTCCCCATTACTGAGGGAACTATCAAGGATCAAGATAGTTGCAAAGTTACTAAATGAGTTTGAGGATTTTGAAACTGTTAGTAAACCGTTTAGCATTGAAGATGGTTATTACATTTCCTCCGTTGAGTCAATTAGAGGCTCTTTAATTCATTCCTTCTCAATCTCTCACGGTTTAATTGAAAGTTATAGGATTATACAGCCCACTACTATAATTGCCTCTCCGAGAGGGGCTATAGAGGCTTCATTGATTGGGCTTAAGGTTACCGATCCGAAGAACGCTGTAGAGGTGGCTCTAACAGTCTCTTCATTGGATACTTGTTTTGTATCTATTGTAAAGATTTTTGAGGATGAAAAGCTAAGAAGTATAAAGAGGATTGGGGGATTCTGTTAGATATTTGAAATAACAATACATTTATATTTTTCTTTTTAAATTTATTGTTGTATGATTGATGAAGAAATCAAAGAACTAATGAAGGATGAAGATTTTAAGGAAGGGTTAAAGAAGTTAATAGAGATTGTAATCTATCTTAATAGCAGCGGGGTTTTAGATTCTGTGTTAGACTTCATGAGAAATGGTAGTTTAATAAAGTTTATCAAATCCCCCACATTTAAAGCATTGGTTGAGTTAATAGGAGATATCCAGCAGATAATAGATTCTGGCGAAGTCAGCTCAGAGGACTTCATAAATGGTATAATTGCGATAGCTAAGCATTTAGATAAGATAGGAAGAATAGTGAGTTCCTTAGATAAACACGGAGTATTAGACGTTATGACTTCAGGGCTCTCAAAGGCCGCTGAAAGGATTATTAGAGAAAACAGTCAGTCGAATATAGTTGAACTATTAGCCTCATTTGACGATCCAGACGTTAAAATGACTTTAGCATATTTGCAGTATATGTTGAAAGAATTAGGTAAGTCGACGAGGCCTTTCCTGGAAAACAGTAACGGGAAGAAAAAGGAGGAAGAGGAGGTAAAATAATGTGTGGTTAGCATAAATACTCATCTTTTTGGTTATCTATCAAGTTTATAATGCTGACTAAGATTTGTAAGGCATTTTTTACAGCCCTTCCCTCTGTGGTTAATGAATAATATACTTTGATTGGGCTTTTCTCAACTACCTCTTTCTTTATTAATCCTTTCTCCTCTAGTTCTTTAAGCCTAATAGATAAGGCCCTCTGAGTAATTCCATCTATTTTTCTTTGCAATTCGTTGAACCTCATTTTACCATATTTATCTAAAAGCACTAGTACAGCATAGGTATATTTTCTAGCTATTAATTCGAAAAGGCTTGAGGAGTAAAGTAGGCATAACTCTTCGTCTTTAATGCAACACTTTGTCATAAAAACTAATCGTGAAATAATAAAAATAAAATTAATTAATGAACATTGCAAACCATGCAAGAGTCTTGTGCCCTTATAACATGATATGCCTCTATTGGATCTTTAGGATCTGAAACCTCAAGTCCGATTAACGCTTTAGCCAGATGACTCTTATTTCCTTGAGGATCTTCTGGGCTCATGTTAATCTGTGTGGGAGTTACGATTTGATAATTGTAAATTTTGCCGTCTTTAACAATAATCCAATGCCCTAAAGAACCTCTTGGAGCTTCAACTAATCCATATCCTTTACCGTCCCTTATATCGCACTTCCTATAAGTCGGTTTATTAACGTCAATCTGTTTTAGCTCCTCTTTAATGAGGTCGTGAAAGATCGCCAATCTTATAAACCTAGATAAGACTCTGAGTAATACACTAGGTCCCTTCTTCTCAAGGAAATCTAAAATTAATGGATTTTTATTAACTGCTAGCATAGCCAAAGCCCCGACTTCGGGTGCTATAAACTTACCGTGATGGTTATACCTAACACATTTAGTAAAAGTATATTTCCTCTCATTGTCCTCATCAATTTTGGGTATTGTTTCTCCTTCAAATGGATGTAAGCCTACATCATCACCTTTAGTGTAGACGTAGTGAGAATGCGTGACAAATTCAATAATGTTGTTTTGATCGAATTTAGAGAAAGTTTTTTCGTTAACGAAGTAAAGTCCCGGTTTAAAATATCTATTTCCAGACTCATCTATGGGTAGATGACCGTAACTCATTAATACACCGGAACCATAACCTATCTTATCTAAACCTAAATCAGTTCCAACCCTATATAAGAAAGATATTTCACTATTAGGATAATCACTAACCCATTGCTCAAATTCCTTAACACTCTTTATCTCTAAGAACTGTTGTAAATTCCCTCCTAATATAATTTTTTCTAGGTAATTTTCAGTTATATTCTTTAAGAGTCCTAAGGCTTTATTTATATCACTAAAACTAGGGTCAGTTGTCACTCCTCCCGGTACCATAGCACTTCCGTGTGGCCACTGTCCCCCGAATATAGCATAAATTTCAGTATATTTCTTAGACCAGTTTATTGCTTCCTTATAAGAACTACCGAGCAAGGGTGACCATCTTCTAATTATTTCTGGATATAAATCATAATCCTTATATTTTTTGTGAGTTAAATCTATCAAAAACATTAAGTACGTGTGTCTAATATCGTTTTGACAAATCTCACTCATTGATAATACGTTTCTTAATTTAATTGCATTAAAGGTTGGTTGAGCTTCAAAAACGTTTTCTAAGGCGAGGACTGAGGCATATAAATGAGATGCTCCGCAAATTCCGCATATCCTCGGTGTTAATACAAGGCTATCTAACGGGTCTTTATCCTTCAATATTATTTCGAATCCTCTGAATAGTGTTGATTGAAATTTTGCATCTTTTATCTTTTTTCCCTCAAATTCTAAGCTTACATCCAAATCTCCTTCTACTCTATTAAATGGGCTAATCAAGCCATTCTGCCCTCCTTTTATTATCCTTAATTTCTCTCAATAAGAAATCTGGTGCTGAGGCCCTAGCTATTGCAGATAAAGTAGTGTAACTTCCTCTAGAAACACCCAGAGGTAGTTTCTTGGGAATCCCGCTCCTATTCTTTTCTGTCTTAAAGAAATTAAATGTGGGGAAATCAAATTCAGTACATCCAAAGCAAGGAGTTCCTACCCTAGTTTTACTGCTCTGATTATTCCATAATATTACATTACATGGTGATCTTGTATATGAACCCCTACAGCCTAAATTGAAATATAAACAACCCTCTTGATGGCCAAATTCATTCAAACCTATTTTATATGCAAAGTATATATTTCTAGGACAACCGAATTGGGTAGTAGTTGAATATAAAAATTTAGGTCTATTAAACTCATCCAAATCCTCTTTTTGAAGTTTATCATTTAGCAAAAGGGTGAGAGTTGAAGTTATCCATGTTGGGTGGGCTGGGCAACCTGTAATATTAACTACTGGTAATCCTTTAACGCTTTTAAAATCCTTTCCTAAAAATCCTCCCTTCTCCTTTTTATGGAATTGAAGTCCGGTAGATTCAGTAGGATTTGGGCTTGAGGCAGGAATTCCACCAAAACTGGCACAGTCTCCAATAGCGACCACATAATCAGCTACTCTGGCTATTTCCTTAACCCAGTCCTTCATTGGTTTACTCGCAAAAGTATTATATCTTCCAGTACCGTTAGGGCCCAAGACTACTGTTCCTTCGAATACAAACACTGTTAAATGGATCTTGCCACTAATTACATTGTTGAGTAATTCTTTAACCTTATCACCACTCTCAATAGAAAGTGATGGGTGCCAAAGAAGCTTTGCGTTGTTCATTTCTAAGAATGATAGGACATCTGGATTTTCCGCATTAAGGAACGATAATGTGTTCCCACCACAAGCCCCTCCTTGTAACCATAAAATTGTTTTTTGATTCATTATTTATCATTATTAATTACTCGCTAATAATTTAAAAATAAATGAGGAGATATAGCAAAAGGAGGAAATTACATTTATTACTCATCTCGTGTAATTAAAAAAGATATTTTGCCTTCATTCTTTTCGTTATAAAGAGAACTCAAATCTCCTTCAACAGTTTTAAGATTTCCCTTTTCAAAATAAATAGTAATTATTTTGTCTTTATGAATTATAAACACCTTTAATTTCTCTCGCCTGTCTCTGATCATTTCCATTATTCTATCTAGCGAGAATCTCTCCATACTTCCTTCTTCTATCACAAATATTTCGGACCTTAGTACTTCTTTAACAACTTCATCACTCAAACCAATCATAAATTTTTCGGCTTCGCGTTCGACTAGGGATTCAAATGGCCCCTCATATGTGAATGAGATTATAACCTTAGTTGAATCCCGTGCTCTAAGTATTGAATGATGTAGAGTTGCGTTCACTTTTAAGATGCCACTTCTACTTATTTTATAGACAATATCATTAGTGAATGGATTGTAAAATCTCTTTACAAGAAATGTCACAGAGAATAACCACTTAATGACAACGGAAAATGTGTTTTCATCTATCTCTTTGATATCCTTAAAATAAGGTATAAATTTCATAATATTTTCTGGTTTCATAAAATGATTTACTACAACCTTTAACGGTAAAGGAATATTAAACTCTTTTTTAACACTTATCACAAAATACTTTTTCTAAAGGTGATATTTAAATTTTTTCTTGTTAATTAAAGAATTTCAATATAATGTTAATACTAAATTTTAGAATTTAATGCAAGATTTATGAAAAATACGATAAAACAAAACTGATTGAAAGTTATGAAGTTATACTTAAAAATGCTGGTTATAAAAATAAAAGATGATTAACAATGAGCTTAGACCCTAAAACAGTGGTAACTCTTTTACATGGTGCCGGCGGAGCTTATATGCACAATCTAATAAAAGAGCTGTTCTTAAGGCTTTACGACGGTTATGGGGAAGTGGGATTAAACGTTTTAGATGATGCAGCAGTAATTAACGGAATGGCCTTCACTACTGACTCATTTACTGTTAAACCAATATTCTTCAAAGGAGGTGATATAGGAAGACTTTCAGTGAGCGGTACAGTAAACGACTTAGCAATGATGGGGGCGGATCCAATCGCGTTAAGTCTTGCTGTAGTTCTAGAAGAAGGTTTTCCAAAAGCAGACTTAGAAAAAATTGTGGAAAGTATAAAGAAAACTAGTGAGGAGGCGGGAGTACATATAGTCACTGGAGATACTAAAGTTGTGGAAAGAGGATCTCTGGACAAAATCATCATAAATACTAGTGGAATAGGCATTCCCTCTGATGAGTTAAAGCATAACATTTCGGTACTAAGAAGGAGTAGGGAAGTGAAGTACGAATGGTTAGTCCCCATGAACATTAGGGATGGTGATAAGATAATAGTGTCTGGTACAATAGGTGATCACGCAATAGCGATCCTCTCATCAAGGGAGGGGATAGAATTTGAAATAAACGTAACCTCTGATGTAGCACCATTAAACAAGATGATGAAGGCTGTATTAGAGGTTGGTGGAGTTGCGGATGCAAAAGATCCCACGAGAGGTGGGTTAGCGGACTTATTAAACGATTGGACAGAAAAGTCTGGTTTAGGGATTTACATTAAGGAGTCAGAAATTCCCGTAAAAGAGGAGGTAAGGAGTGCAATAGAGTTCTTAGGACTTGATTTACTTGAATTAGGAAATGAAGGAAAGGCAGTATTAGCGGTTTCACCGGAATTAGCAAGGGACGTTTTAGACGCTTTACATAAAACGTCATGGGGCAAAGACGCAGCAATAATAGGTGAGGTTAGGAAGGATATAGAGGGGGTAGTTCTAGAGACTGTTGTAGGTGGTAAAAGGCTAGTGACGAGACCAGTAGGTGATCCAGTACCTAGAATATGTTAAGTGAGAACCATGGCAAGACTTGTTTGTTTAAATTGTGGTCATGAGGAAAAAGTGCCAAATCATTGCGGTTTGGAAATGGAGTTTATGATGGAGGGCAACTTCAGAAAAGTGGAATATTTGAAGTGTAAGATTTGCGGTTATAAGATGAGGGTCCCCTTCCACTGTTCAATACCAATGCTTTACGTTGATGAGGACTATATTCCAGTTTCTAAGCCAACAAAAAGCGAATTGGAGGAGATGAGAAAGATTTACGGTGGTTAGAATGTGTGTAGCCTATCCGGGTAAAGTGATAGAAATCCGCGGCGACTTTGCTAAAGTAGATTTCGGTGGTACTGTCAAGGATAATGTACTAATATCCCTCGTAAACGCTAAGGTAGGGGATTACGTTTTAGTTCATGCTGGATATGCAATTCAAGTTGTAGATGAGGAAGAGGCTAAGAAGACGATAATGATGTGGGAAGAAATGACTAAGGAGTTGTCAGAAGACCAAAAGAAGAAAGAGTTCTATGAGGCTGTAGGTGGTGTTTAAATGAGTGAAAGGCTTCCGCAAATTTTAAAATATTATAGAAATCCAATCCTAGCAAAGGCTATTACTGAGAAAATCCACGAATTGGCTAAGAAAATAGAGGAAAACATAGCGATAATGCACGTTTGCGGCTCCCATGAGTGGACAATTACTCACTACGGCATAAGGGCTTTACTACCGGAAAACGTCCAAGTTAGGGCTGGCCCAGGTTGTCCGGTATGCATAACGCCAGCAACTGATATTGATGAGGCTGTAAAACTAGCCCTTGAAGGAGTTGTAGTAATGACTTATGGTGATATGTCTAGGAGTAAGGGAAGCAAAATGAGTTTACAGGACGCTAAGGCCTTAGGTGCTGATGTAAGGATAGTTTATGGTGTTCAAGATGCCGTAAACATGGCTAGGAAAGAACCTAATAGAGAGTTCCTATTCTTTGCTGTAGGAATGGACACTACTGCTCCAGCAACAGCTTACGAAATACTTAAGGGGATTCCGCAAAACTTAAGTTTTCTAGTGTCTTATAGATATACTCCATCAATCCAAGGCTCAGTCATGGAGTCTAATGTTTTAGGGATAGATGCATTTATATCAGCTGGTCACTCCGCAACTATTACTGGTATGAAACCCTATTATGAGTATTTCTTAAGGACTAAAAAGCCGGTAGTATTCTCGGGCTTTGAACCATTAGATGTCCTCTTATCAATTTTCATGCTCTTGAGACAAATATACGAGAATAGGCCTATGTTGGAAAACGAATATACGAGGTCCGTGACATGGGAAGGAAATGTAAAGGCTCAAGAGGTTATGGAGAAAGTGTTTGATTTAGAAGACGGATACGTTAGGGGAGTTGCAGTTTTTCCAAAGGCGGGATTTAGGCTTAAAGAGGAGTTTAAGCACTTAGACGCTAGGGAGAAGTACGGGTTAAGAAAGGGTATATCAACACAAGACGAATATGTGACTGGTGCTAGATGTGGGGAAATAGTTATGGGCCTCATTGATCCCCCCGAATGTCCATTATACATGAAAACTTGCACACCAGAAGACCCTAAGGGTTCTCCAATGGTTTCGCAAGAAGGCACTTGTTGGATATGGGCTCATCATAAAATTACTAATTACGTACCCAAGTGTAAGAGGTGATTTCATGGTCTATATGATAGGTAATACATACTGTAAATTATGCCAAACAGATGAGGAACAGTTAAAGGAGGAATTGGTTAAAACAGTTAGGGCTTTCTACTATAAGGGTTTAATAACTAACGCTGGAGGTAATCAAAGTGCTAGATTGCCGGGTAGCAATAAGATCTGGATAACCCCTTCAGGGTATCCCAGGATGAGTTTATCTAAGGAAGATTTAATAGCGGTTGATTTAGAAGGTAACGTATTAGAAGGGGATTTGAAGCCCTCAGTAGAAGTTTACGCACACCTTGCTGTATATAAGAATAGGCCGGATGTGAATGCAGTAATACACGCTCACGTCCCTTACGTTATGGGAGCTACCATTTCAGGGTATCTAGAGTTGACACATGGTGAGGCAGCTGCAATACTAGGTGAGGTAAAGATTGTCCCTTACGCCCACCCCGGTACTAAGGAGTTAGCTAAGTATATAGGTGAAGCATTCAGAGGGGAAGGGATGAAAGTTCCTAGAGTTGTAATAACTCTTAATCACGGTGCTTTTTCAGCTGGTGCATGCATACATGAGGCTAGGGCATTTATGGAAATCTTAGATGAGTGGGCCAGGTTTAACGTTGCTGCAAAAGCGTTTGGAGGAATAAAGTATAAGATAACCCCTATAGACCTTAGAAAGCCTGGAGCTGGGTATATAAGGGCGGTCAAATTTGGAGGCAGACAAGCTGTTAGATGAGATAATAGAACCAGAAACGGGATTACCGGCTAAATATTTAGGACTGATAAGGGTTGAGGGTGACACAATTTACTATAGGCCTATATCCCACTATACACCACAATTTTTGGTAATCACTATGGGAATAGAAATCCTCATGATTACTAAGAAGAGAACTAAGGTAGAGGGTTATTATTTAGAAGAGGAGATAAATAAGAGACTTGGTGACTTATATGGGATTATTAGCGGAGAAATTACTAGAACTAGCTGAAAAATATAACGATCCGGTGATCAAATTATCAGCACTACTTGAATCTATAGAGGCTCTAGTTGAAGGAGAGAATAAATATGAGGTCTATGAGAACATAAAAAAGGACGAGAAATTATATAGAGTTTATTTAGAAATTCTAGATGAGATGTTTAATTATATTCTCTCAGGAAACCTAGACCAAGAAATAGTTAGCAAGATTCAGAACGATATTAGGAGTTATATGGGTGAGAAACATGGAATATGATCCTTACGATATGGCGATTCTGGGAAAGGTTATCGAAATTGTAGATGAAGAAAACGCAAAGGTGGATTTCGGAGGAGTGAAAAAAGTTGTCAAGACCACTTTAGTTGACGTTAAGGTGGGGGATTACGTTTTAGTTCATGCTGGTTATGCAATTAAGGTTATAAAAGAAGATGAAATAAACAATGATTTAATAGAAAAAATCAAGATGATACTATCTGATAATAGGTAAATTTATATTATATGGAAAGAGATAATAAGTATGAAAACGCTAATCCTTATATTAATAGTAGTAATAATAGCTTCTGCCCTAGGATTCCTTGCTTATTCCTCGTTTTTAAGAAACAATTATGTGGTATCTAATGAAGTACCATATGGTGGTGGGATGATGGGGGGAATGATGGGAGGTTATAGGGGTGGGATGTTTTATCATCCATTCATAATCGCAATCCCGTCTTTAATTCTAGGTTTAGTGGGGGTCTTTAATAAATGATAAACAGATCGGTGGTATATTATTAATTGTAGTAGCAGTGCTCTCATTACCAGTGTTTTTCGGATTTTTTAGAGTCTCATTCGCGTTATTACTAATTGCCGGTATACCGGCACTAACCACTAAAGGAGGGAAAACAACTACAACTTAATTACACTTACTCTTAATCTTTTTTAAATAAGGTACTACATGGGCTTCAGTTATGTGGTAAACAAAGTTAAACTTAGTGATGTGTAAAACTCTGTTTAAAATACTTATTTCCTCTTCTTGAGACGCGTCAATATCGACCATTACTTCATTATCCGCCGGAGTTAACTTAAATGCAATTCTCCACTTAAACTTCTCCCCTATTTCTCCTTCATAAGTCAGCCCGTTTTGAATAATTTAAGGCCCCTCAAAACTCCTAATTCCGTACTCATTTCGCCTTCCGGAACTCCAAATACATAAAGTACTTTATACATAAGAGCTGGTTTCTCAACTGTATCTAATGTTACGTACCCACCTTTAGCGTGATCATAGACCTCAAGTATGAGCATGTGACCCGAAATGGATGAGAATAAGAAAGGGTCACTAAGGAAACGGTATATGATCTCAGATCTCCCAAACATCATTATATTTTTAGAGTGAGAAACCTTAAGCTTCATATATTATCTTTTCTCCCTTTTACTTAAAATCATTTCCTAAGATAAGAGGTCTACTATTATTACCTATGTTAAAAACTTTAGGGTCGATACGAATTTTAAACTATCTATTTAAGTTTGAATTCGAAATTCGTATTATGTGGAGGAAAATAGTTGAGGAGTCAGAAGAGTTCTTAGCGAGAACTACTAGGAACCCAGAAATACCCCTTGTAATTGATAGGGGAGAGGGCGTTTGGCTTTATGATGTTCAAGGAAATAAGTACTTAGATTTTACTTCCGGTATTGGTGTAAACAGTTTAGGTTGGCCCTCCCATTCAGAGGTTATAAAAGTTGCTACTGAGCAAATGCAAAAACTAGCCCATTCGATGGGCAATGATTTTTATAACGTCCCTCAACTTGAACTGGCTAAGGTTTTAGCCTCAATAACCCCAGGCAATTTTAAGAAAAAAGTGTTCTTCTCAAATAGTGGTACAGAGGCGGTAGAGGCTGGGATAAAGTTAGTTAAGCAATTCGACCCCAAGAGGAGGTATTTAATAGCATTTTTAGGCTCATTTCACGGAAGGACTCTTGGGTCCCTATCACTTACCGCAAGTAAATCAGTTCAACGTTACCTTTTCAACCCCTTCAGTAACGTTATTCACATACCGTATCCGAACCCCTTAAGGAATCCTTGGCACATCAACGGTTACTCTGATCCAGAAGGCTTAACTAATGCGGTTTTGGAATATTTAGAGGATTACATATTTGAGCACCTGGTAGACCCAGAGGAAGTAGCTGGGATAGTTTTTGAGCCCATACAAGGTGAGGGAGGATATATTGTTCCACCTAAGGATTTCTTTTCCTCCTTAGAGAGATTGGCTAGGAAGTATGGAATAATGTTAATTGATGATGAGGTTCAAATGGGATTGGGTAGGACTGGTAAGATGTTTGCAATAGAGAACTTTAACTCAACTCCAGACGTAATTACTTTAGCAAAGGCATTAGGTGGTGGGCTTTACCCCGTTGGTGCTACAGTATTTAGGGCTGAGTTAGACTTTAAGCGGGTTGGAATGCACAGTAATACGTTTGGTGGAAACGCTGTAGCAATGGTTATTGGTCTAAAGGTGATAGAGATCGTCTCATCGCTCTTGCCCAGAGTTAACGAGCTAGGGAAATTATTTAGGGATGAGCTATCAACAATGAAGGTAGATGATGTTAGAGGTATGGGTCTTGCGTGGGGAATTGAGTTTTTGAACGGAGGAAAACCGGATCAAAAAATAAGGGACAAGGTGATTAAAGAGGCTTTCAAGAGGGGTCTACTACTCCTTCCAGCCGGGAAGGGTGCTATTAGGCTCATACCACCGATGATAATAGGTGAGGAGGAAGCTAAGCAAGGCTTATCTACATTAAGGGAGTCAATAAATGCCGTGAAGGGATAATTACAAAAGATTGAAAGCCTGCCCTTCCGGATGATGAAAGTCTAAAAGTCTCTTTTTTCCTTTGTGATGTTAACTACGCTCCCTCCTAGCTCGATGGGACTGTGGGAGGAGCAATCAGCAATTTCTTTTTACTAGAGCTATGTAATGAGAGATTCCTTCTCTATAAGTCTTCTC
Organism: Sulfolobaceae archaeon; assembly: GCA_028277025.1. Next base: position 1,301 of record JAPYVG010000025.1, on the reverse strand, counting down.
TCCCAAGAGGCTAGAACTATGGAGTACTCCATGGTGTGAATGCTCCTATTTACTGCCTTCGTTCTCTTTTAAACTGACAAGCCTCAGTGAGGGTTAAAAGGACTAGTTGGAGTGGGACAGCAGTGTTAAGTTTTCGAATTATGATAGCTACTCTGCCCTTTATATCAATTTCGTGTTATAACGTTTATATTTCACGTAAACGTACAATGTAATATGAAAGTCGTATATAGTTTAAGGATAGGCAAAGAATTACGTGAAGAGATGGAAAAGTATAATATTAAATGGAATGGGGAAATTGAAGGTTTCATTAGAAAGAGAATAAACGAGTTGAAGAAAAAAGAGCTACTAGGAAAAACTTGACGAGCTAATCTCAGCCCTACCAGAAACTAAGCATACGAGTGATAAGATGGTGAGGGAGGATAGGGATAGTTGTTGACGCCGTTGCCAACGGTTTTCGATAAACCGTGAAGTTTATATACTTTGTATGTGAGTTTAACTACAATGCTTAAACCTAAAGAAGTGTGCCAAAAACTAGGAATATCATACCGCACACTACAGAGCTATGTTAAGAAAGGTTACATAAAACCCGTGATACTACAGAGTGGAAAATGGAGGTTTAAAGAAGAGGACGTAGAAAGACTCATGGGAATAGTTAGAAAGAGGAAAGTGATACTCTATGCTAGAGTATCATCAAACACACAGAAAGATGATTTAGTAAACCAAGTAAAATACTTGGAGGAGAATGTTAAGGATTACGACCAAGTAATAACTGACATAGGATCTTCATTAAACATGAAGAGAAAAGGGTTCCTCAAGCTGTTGAGAATGATACTAAACAACGAAGTATCGAAAGTTGTCATAGCCTACCCGGACAGACTAGTTAGGTTCGGCTTTGAAATAATAGAGGAGGCATGCAAAGCACACAACTGCGAGCTCGTGGTATTAAATAAGGAGGACAAAACACCAGAGCATGAACTAATCGAAGATTTGACCTCTATACTGGTATCATTTAGCGGAAAACTCTACGGAATGAGGAGTCACAAATATGAGGAGGTGAAGAAATGTGTCGAAGAGCTTAAGGCTTAAAACATTCCAACCGGAGGAGGAATACGTTTACCTAACGTACTCTCTGAAGAACGATAAGAAGGAGGAGACGAAAATACTACTGGAGAATTACAGAGTCCTATTGCAGAAGGCTTTAGACTGGTTATGGGAGAGGACTAAGATAGAGAGGAAGGAAGTAAAGAAAGGCAAGAAAGCCACTAAGATCAAAATAACCCTGCCTAAGAAAAAGGAAGTGT
>JAPYVG010000110.1 GCA_028277025.1 Sulfolobaceae archaeon | reverse complement strand
TGCCGTCCTTAATGAAAATTATCCTTGTAGCGAAAATCGGTAAATCAGAGATGTCGTGTGTAGAATATATTATTATCCTACCCTCTTTAATCAAATTTATCTTATCGTATAACATCAACCTGAAGTTTACGTCTAAATTCGCTGTAGGTTCGTCTAGTATCAGAATTTTCGGGTTTTGGAGAAACACTCTGTAAAGGCTTAGGAGTTTCTTCTGTCCGCTACTCAACTTCTCGACCTTCATTTGGGCAGAAAGAGGAATGTCGATAGGCTGAGAGGACTCACCGTAGATTTCAGACCAGAATTTGATGAACTCCCCTACCGTGAGAGTGGTTGGCGGTGAATATTCAGCAGGCATATAGCCTATAAGTTTCCTCACCTTTTCCCCTTCTATGGAGTAGAGGTCTATTCCGTCAACCTCTACCCTACCCTTAATAGGTCTCAAAACTCCGGCTAAACCTCTTAAAAGTGTGGTTTTTCCGGCACCGTTCGGTCCCACTAATGCGACGACCTCGTTCTCGTTCAACGTTAACGAACTTACTGTAACTATTGTCCTTCCACGGTAGCCGATCTCGGCATCTATGACACTCACTTTCACATGCTCAATAACTTTATTTTAGTTATTTAAACGTTCCTTTAAAGACGATTACGGACTTGTAAGTTGAAATGAACGACTAACCGTCAGCGACCGAGTCGTGAAGATGGAAAAGATGAAGAAAATTTACGAACGAGGGTGAAATAAGAGGACTTTTAAATTACGACGGTAAAGTTACGGTCTGTTATGGGCGTATGATAAATGCAATGAGAAGAAATTGCTCGGGAGTGTCGGTAGTACAGAGAGAGTCTAAGTGAGATAACTAGTGAAACACACGACGTGCCCTCATCTAGTTCAGCCATTCCGAAAGACCTCAAATACTAGCTAAAAGTAGACTATAAACGAAATAAAGTAGCTTGCGCAGGCGTGTTATTTACTAATAATGAGGTCCAGGCTAGAAACTACAAGAACTAAATACAAATATGAGATAACTTACTATTAAATGAAGTGTTGATGAAGTTATCAATTGACCCCGTTCTTAAGGTGTTCATTAAAAGAGCTTACTTGGAAAATTATGAAAGAAATTTTTACAACGTGATAACTTTAGTTTTAGGAGTTGTAGTTTTAGTTTTCGTTTTTTCGCTCTTCCTCCTCCCTTCTAACGACCTCAACATGCCTAGTAACCCGGCACTATACTCGAGGATATTATACGAAACTTACGGAATCTCTTTACCCCCGTCTAAGGCTGTCGTAGTACTCGCGTTAATACCAATTATCATATTCCTCCCTTCGTTATTTACTTTAATTTTATCCTCTTCTATTCCTTACTATTTTCTTTATAATCTTAGGATTAACAGTGAAATCGAAATATTTCTGAGTTACCTGGGAGGACCGAAAAGGGTATTTTCAATGATTACGAAAGCTTCACTAATATTCACCTTGATCTATTACACGATTTATTACGGAGTAACGACGGTCTTAATCCTCCTATTTATCCCCGTTCTTCTCAGTTCAATTCAGTTCTTAATACTGTTCTACATAGGCGGACTTGTGATAATCTTGCTGACATTACTGTTAATAATAATACTCAGTTTGAAATTTCCGTCATTGTCAAAACCCTCCACGTCTTTCGGAAGAAGCGTACCACCGTCGTTAGCTATAGCTTCTCTAGTAAGTGTCGCAGAGTTAGTACTTTTTGAAATAATAAACGCTATGTTCGTATCCTACTCACAAATTACGACATTACTTATCATAGGCTTTAACTCGTCTATCGTGCTAATCTTAGCTGTGTTGTTCATGAAATTCCGAGGTAGCGTTACAGTAGAGGACTTCATAAGCAGGTAATAAGGTTCACCTCCTAAATTAGGACGAGTTAAATTAGGACGAGTTCTACTCTAGCTTTTGAGTCATATTGCTAAAGATAATGAGCCATACACGGGAATAACTGGAGTTTGTGAACGGGAAAATAATCACGTAATGACACATCACGTCTTCACTCACAGTCAAACCCATTCGTAACGTTTATTACACCTTATAGGACTATAATATTACGTGATAAAGGAACCTTACGCTACTTTACTCAATAACATGCTTAAAATAATGAAGGAGGAGTTTAAAGACGACTTAATTTCAGTTGTAGTTTACGGAAGTGTTGCTAGGGGTGATAATAGAAACGATAGTGATGTTGACTTGCTAATAATTATGGAAAACCTTCCTAAAGACAGCATGCTTAAGAGGATAAGACTATTTGAGACCAAAGTAGAGGATAAGCTGAACTTAGACGAGTACTGGAAGATGGGGTATTACATATCGCTTTCACCCGTGCTAAAAACACCGGAAGAGGCTGAAAAATTCTCTCCACTCTATTTAGATATGGTTTATGATGCCGTAATACTCTACGACAGAAATTACTTCTTCACAAGAATATTGCAGAAGTTAAGGGATAGGCTAAAGGAATTAGGTGCTGAAAGGGTTAGGATGGGTAAGAAGTGGTATTGGGTGCTTAAGAAGGACTCAAGATTTGGTGAAACGGTTGAACTTTGACCAATTCGCATATTCTTATATTTCACAAGCTGAAGAAAGAATAAACTTGGCTAGGGTAGAGAATGAAAGGAAGAAGTATAATATTGTAGTGAGATTGTGTCAAGAGGCTGTAGAGTTATCACTTAAAGCCTGCCTTAGGCTTGTTAACATAGAACCTCCTAAATTTCACGATGTAGGTCCTATATTGAAAAACAATGCTGACAAATTTCCCCAGTGGTTTAAAGAGAAAATAGATCTTTTCGTTTCGTATTCTAGGTCTTTAAGGAAAGAAAGAGAGCTTTCCATGTACGGTGATGAGGAATCTAACACTCCACCGGAGTTACTGTATTCTGAATATGATTCACAACAAGCGTTAAAGATGGCTGAAGAAGTATTGGACTATGCTAAGAAATTATATGAGGAGAAAAGAAATAGATAGTTTCTACAAAGGTGGTTATTCAATTTAATGTCACTTGTCCCAATAATAAGGTGTGTAAGAGTTTGGCCTTCATAATGACTAATAGTCAATTGGCATAACCTGACTTTCTTCCCGCCATAGAAGGGTGGTTCCCTTCCAAAGTGGCTCATCATTCTCGCCATCGGTTCGGACTACATTTGGTGAGCAGTCAGGATGCGCAGAGAACCAAACCCCTTTACATTTTAAAGTACCTGAGGGATTAGTATCCTACGTATCAATCCGGGAGAACCTCTCTATTAGTCTCACCGCTTTTCTGAAAGCGTTTTCGTATTTCCATTCGACCTCCAAAATTCAACACCCAAGCTTAATGAAAGTAAGACGTACTCGACCTTGGTCATATTCGTTTCCTTATCTAAGTAATAGTTTAAGTAATCCCTAACCTCATCGTCGCTAACCTTATATTCTCTCGCTATCGTAAACAGCTCTTCCCACTTCTTTAACCCCTCTTTTCTTCCTAGGTAATACCTCTTTGGTCTTTTACTTAATTTGTCCCACATTGTCACATAAATGTAATCTCCTTTAACTTGGATTTTCATTACTAAAATATACTATGAATTCATAGAATATATACATTCATAAACGATTAAAGCTCAACCACATATTATGGAGAGTAGGCCAGCACGTGAAAATCACCCATGACGGAGTATTATATCGGGAGTCATGTAGTTTGGGGATTTTAGTAAAAGAAATTAATACAAATAGAGACTGAGATAAGATAGGTTTTAAGTTTTTTTTATTTTTAGGAAGTGTAGGGATTATCATCTAAATGTCTACCATCATCTTTAGGTTAAGGAACTCGTGAAAGTTGTAGAAGATATCGAGATGGCAAGGAATTGTTAGTATAGTATTAATGATGTTAACAACGACCCTCACCAGGTATGTTGAACTTAACAGAAGTTTCATTGGCATTACGATATAACCTTAATCAGATAAGAGAAGTAGTAGTACAAAATATAATATTGGAAGGTTAAAAAGGAAAGGAAAAACCCCGGCATCTCTGGTAAGTTCCCTATTAAAAAGGTAGGAATTGAAATAAAATCTCATTAATTTTTCCAATAAGTAATCCCGGTCTAACTAGTTAATTAGTATTTAAGGTATGAAATTACAAGCTTCCACTCTACAAATTTTATGTTTACTTCAATTTTTACATTTTATAATATATTAAGTATTGCTTCAGACTGTGTAATACGTCATAAGGTTAAGCTCGTTAATTTCTTCCAGAAAATATTATATAACTATATCCCTCGTCTCGATGACAAAAAGATATTTTACAATTACTTCAATACAGCTTATATAAATTATTTATAAACAATACTCTAACCTTTACAATTCGATATTATGATCACTAGTGGAAAGTATTAGAAAAAGCTTATAAATACTAAAAGCATAAATACATTAAAAATATGGGATTTCTAGATAAATAGTCCTAACCCACTTAATTTATATTACTTGATAAAAAAGTATATTCATAATAAATTCTATTTTAAGGTATAAATATCTCATAGCTTAACTCTGAATACAATATCATGCATACATGATTTATTGATCTGCTCTTGAGTACAAGGACTTTTAGAAAGATGTAATTGACGTTTATAACAAAGTGAGACCGCTCTACGGGAGGAAAGATAAGGCTTATATTAGGAAGAGAATAGAAACTAACTTGAGAAATTATTTATTTACAGTATAAGCCTAAATTATTATATAATTTTTAAGGAAATTAGACTCTGTAAATTACAACCTTAATTAACTATAAATACCTCTTAAACGTAAAGGCTTATTATGAAAACTTCTGAGATATTAAGGGAAAAAGTAAGAGAGCTATGGGAAAAATACGTTAAACATGAATTCGTCAAGCAAATGAGGGACGGGACCCTACCGTTAGAGTCCTTCCGTTACTATTTAATTCAGGATTCTAAGTACGTAGAGGTAATGTTAAAGAGTCTGATGAGGGCCTCCTCATTTGCACCTACTAACCAGGCTACTAAAGTCCTATCCTCTATGCTTTCAACGAGGGACAAGGGAATGGAAGTACACAACTATCTCTTGGATAAGCTAAACATAACTCACGAGGAAATAATGAGGACTGGATATAACTTAGCAAATTATGTATACACTCGTCACTTGTATTATTACTCTACTAAAGGTTGGAAGGAGTTTTTATCAGCTTGGTCTCCTTGCATGTGGGG
>JAPYVG010000254.1 GCA_028277025.1 Sulfolobaceae archaeon | reverse complement strand
AATGTGAAATTATGTTAAATTATTTTTAACTTTTCCCAATCTTCGATTCCACCTTCAACTATGTAAAAAAGAGGATGAACCTCTATACTCTTTAAATCTTTAAGTTCCTTATATTTCCTTATATCTCTCTTCTTAAGTTTTTTGAGCAAATGTTGGAATTCATATTCGACTTGCCCTCTATTTACTGGCATCTTTAGGCTAATGTCATATTTTATGATCTTAGATTTATCTAAATTATATCCTCTTCTTCTTCCCTCAAGATAAACGTAATATAAATATGTGCCGATATAGAGAATGGGATCTTTACTTCTTTTGAATCTTAGTAACTGGGGATGATTTTTATAACCCTTCGTTTCTCCTAAAAGAACTTTTTGTGCAAGCAACGCCTCTCTCCATAAGCCTAAAAAACCTTTAATATCTAAATAAGATGGATGTATCGACCATAACCTCATTATTTCGAAAAATTCACTAATGCTTAAAAATATACGTTAATTAAAAACATAAAAGTTGGTCTAATAACCTAGAATCATTATACCGTAGTTAATTCGTTAATATAAAAATATCTTTTTTAAGTATACTCTTATGACTGACAACATCATCAAAAAATGTTGATAGCAAAATTCGTCATTTGTCTTTAGCCTTTCTTATTACTGATCCATTTATATAGTTCTTCAAAATCTCTTACAGTAACGTCTGGCTCGTAATCTAATGGATCGACAATTAAATTTCTTCTATTTACATATATTGCTTTCATTCCAGCGTTTTTAGCTCCTATAACGTCAAATGGATTTGAGGATACTAAATAAGCGTCTTCATCTCTTATTGAACTCATGAAGTATTTATATACTTTAGGTGAAGGTTTATACTCTTTAACGTTCTCGGCACTGAATATACCTTTAAAATACGATAAGAGACCATTTCTATTTAGATGTTCTCTTACCTCATTAACTGACCCATTACTTAGAGCGTAAATGTCAACAAGTTTAGAAATATCCTTTAAATAAATAGCATCATTATAAGCTTTCAGATTTCTCCATTTTCTTAATTCTTCTTCAAATCTATGTTCTTCATGACGAGATTTTAAAACGTGCATTAAAGCCCTCTTGGTTATCTCTTCAAAATTCATATATTTGCCCATTAATGTTAATAGCCAAGTGTATTCTAATTGCTTGGTTCTAAATTCTTGGATTATTTCAGACGTATCTAAAATAGTTCCAAATATATCGAATGCTAATACAGTCATGTTATTTGCATTTTCTCATCTAATAATAAAAGCTTTCAATAAACCTCTATACTAGTTCACTCATTATGCTAGTAATTATAGCGCCTTTGCGTTTCTTATGGTTATTTTAAAACTAGCTTCTTCAATCAGCTCTCTTTAGCTTAGCTTCCGGTATAAAAACGTTTCTATCAAAAATCGAGCGTAGTCCACACTACTTACGCAATGAAACCTGCTTTACTCACTAGCGTTAAACTGCTTATTATAGTACAGTTAATTTATCTTTTAATACATCTATTCCTGCAACTGGGGCCTCCAAATTTACCCTTATTAGGGCTTTAAGCCCAACTTCCGGTTCAAATTGGAGGCGGGCCAAGCTACGCATCGAGCTTTACGTCCAAAACGGCCTGAACCCCAGTCAAATCTGTGTAATACAGATCTGACTAATATGTTTTATATAAGGAGTCAGTACTATTGGAACTATTGTACTAAGGGTATTAGCTAGAGTTACATTGTGTAAATAGTAAGGGATCGAAAACGATACTACAGTAGCTATTACTGCAGGGAAACCTATAAACAGCAATGCTAAACCAAGCCATTCCAAAAAAAGATACCTTCTTTCCCTCCATAACTCTTCCCTTAGTTAAATTCATTTATAAAGTATAAAATTTTATTATATTAGCAACATAAACCAGATTTCTGGCATAAATATTCACCACCTAGACCGCAAGCAGTTGCTACTCCTAATGAGATGATTAATTGAAGTAATTCATCACAAGAAGGTATGCATATCACTACACAGACAACGTAGATAATAGGATCCTCAATAAATATTAAACAAACGTCATCACAAGCTTCATCGCATGCCACGCTTTCAGCTACGCCTTCAGCTAACAATTTACATAGTACTAAAACTATTGCTTTACATATTTCGCATTCTATCGGATTTGGGCCCTTTCCTTCTTCACTCTTTTGTTGCAAAGGGTAAGGTTAGTATAGCTTATCTGGTATTAGCACTTCCTTATTCTCTATCCTCTTAGTCTTGATTCCGCATCCAGACACGCCTTCCTTAACCAAAACTCTATGCTTATCCCCTTCCCTTCCCAAATACTTCACTTTAAAACTTCTGAGTATATACTTTCAGAACCGTAATTTATCCTATAAGTTATCTCGTGATCACCTATATAGGTTATATTAGCCGGGGAGAATAATACTCCTCGGCTGGGGAAACATGGTCGACCCTAGTATTGAAGCAAAGTCTTCGGGCAAGGGCGTGATCAGCCCCTACTGTCGGACTGAACATTGTGACAAAATTCACGCATATAGGCACCACATGTTAACGCCTCTAACAAACCTACGGGGATAACGAGTCTAGCGCGTCTCCCACGTCGAAGTCCTTGACATCAACTTCCTTACCCCTAGGAATCCTAAAACT
>JAPYVG010000109.1 GCA_028277025.1 Sulfolobaceae archaeon | reverse complement strand
TAAATAATCTGAAAGGCAGAATCGAAGTTGTTCAACATTTGTTTAGCAAGGCTATTACTAAATATCGGGGAAGGGTAAAAAGCGCTTTGAGAGATAGAAATACCGTATAAAATATAATATACGATAATATTTCTTAAAATTCCTATCCCGACATTAAATATAATATTTAAAATAATTAGAGGTATCCTAGATATATCGAACTCTTCCATATCCATGCTAATCAATCCCCAGCTCTCTCAATACCGAAACCTTCAACGAGTATTACCTGTACTTCTTACCCCCTATATGGAGTCAGCCTCTACTTATTTTCCCCTCAGCTGCTAGTTCTGACAAGTTCTTTAAAAGCGAATTTCTTGGAATTTTTATATACCTCTCTAACTCTTCAAGCGTAAGCGAACCTCTTTTAGACAATACCAACAATATCTTTTGTGTCTCAGTTAGCTCTCTTTCCATGCGTTAAAATTAAGTAAAATCTCCTTTAATAGGTTTCCTGACGACGTAATAGTATTACCACATGTTAAAAGTTGAGTTAGGAAACTCTTTCCAGTAGGTTTACTAAAATAGTAATATTGTTTTCATTATTGTGAGAGCAAGGTCTTGTAAGCAAAAAATCGCGGATCCAGGCAGGATTAATGGTAGAATAGTAGTATATAGTTGATATAACTTATATCTATTATGGATATAGAGAATTTTTATACTACTTTATCTATACCATATAATGAAATAAAATGGCAAGAGGTCATACACCAAAAAATGCTCATCAAAGAATGGAAAAACAAAGGATTGCTTGGATTAAAAAATTAGTTTACAAGCGATATTTCAGGGCTAAGAATAAGAAGTAATAATGACATTGTAGTTTAAGATTTTCCTTCAGTAAACTGAAGAGTTTTTACAATTTTTCTAACGGGAATAGAAAGCCGGGATCCCAGTATAAGTGCTTATACTACTTACTTAACAATTTTTCAAAATTCAATGAGAAGAAACTCTATTAGCACATTATTTTAATAACCTCTGTGAGAAGTTTATATATATGAGAATTGTTGAAGATAAGGACGGAGAAAGGTTTCTAGTGATCGAGTCAGATGAGGACTTTGAGAAATTTAAAGAAGACTTGTTAAATATTGCTAGAGAAAAAGCTAAGGATCGTGCCCGTAAACCTTCTTATGAGACCCAATCTCCCAAATGAAAACTATGCAATTTTTTGAATCCACACTGTAAAGTATTCTTATATCTCTAGTAACTTCTATGGAAAACATAGGATTGTTATATTTATCCTTACCTAATTTTTCCCTGGCGTACTTCAAAGGATCTTTCCTTAATAACTCTAATTTTTCAAGAATTAACATCAATAACTTATCACTAAAATTATCTGCCACGTATTGCATAAATTCTCTATAATCTCTAGCTTTCCTCATGGAAAACCTCAATTCCCACTTCTCACAGACCATGATAAAAAGATTTAGGAAACGCATTTAAAAATTTTCTCTTTTTGTATATTATCTCAAATGTAAGCTAAATACTAAGCTAATATATAAGCAAAAATACTAAGCAACCCTAGAACAAAACTCGTATTTTCGTAGCTAGTAAGGTTAAAATATTTAAAGGTAAACATTAACACTTACTATTAAATGCTAAACAAAAAGAAGAAAAAGAAGGAGCCATATGATAGAATTAGACCAATATTGGAATATCTTACTTTCGCCGACAGCTACACTAAACGAATTCGAGAAATTCTTAAAAATAATAATCTATGGATAACTAAGGATGACGTATCTTATGGTCCGCACACCTTGTTAAAGCTAGCATATCTTAAGTATTACTTTGACATAGCACTAGAAATAGCTAAAAACTACTTTAAAAATTATGTATTTATTGATACTTTTGCTGGAAGTGGATTAGTAAGTATAAAGGATACTGAGTACGTGTCTTTAGGTTCATCACTACTAGCATTAATATTTAAGTCGCGTTCTGAAACAAGTTTCAGTAAGATAATAGGTGTGGAGATTGATGAGAACAAATTCTCGTTATTATATCGAAGGTTAAATCTAATTAAAAAGGAGTTAAATCTTGCAACGGATATTAAGTTAATAAAAGGAGACATAAATAAGAAAATTGATAATATAGCTAATGAAATAAATCAAGGAGATTACGGTATCCTCTTCGTAGACCCAGAAGGGATGGAAATAAGTCTTGGTGATTTATCAAAAATACTATCTAGGTCTAAAAGCATAGACGTCATTCTTAATCAAAGTGAAGGAGTATATAGATTACTAGGAAAGGCCCAAAATGGGGACTCTGTATCCTTAAAGAGGCTCGAACAATACTTGCCAACATTATCCAATGTACAGGATCCTGAGAAAGCACGTGATATACTGTTTACTCAGTTTGGAAAACCTATAGAAGCCACCGCAGAAATAAGAGATGTGAACAATAGTCGTAAATACGAATTAGTGCTTAGGGTTAGGTATACAAAATCTGGTGCGCCGTGGGTAAAAGGGATGGTAGAATTTGCAAATAATATAACAACTAAATATAATGGTAAAATCGTACTGAATATCCTGGATCAAATACACGGTAAAGGTGGACGTATAGATGATTTCTTTTAGCCTAGCTGAAAGTTAAAAACGCTCATACCACCATCTGCCTTTTAGGCGATATTTTGCAAGCAATCTCGTAAATATCTTGCCTAATTTCTCATCATTCTCTTTATCAATAGTTATCTTCTCTCCTAATAACGATTCTATATACTCCATATTCATACCTCTCTCGTGAAGCATTTCACCAAAAACTTGATACACACCTATATCCGCAAGCTCTTTCATTATCCCGTCTAAATCTTCTTCTATTTCCCCCCTTACCTTGTTAGGAGGAAATACTGGCGCTACTATTACTCCTACTTTTAGTCCTGCCTCTTTAGCCTTCCTTAAAACCTCTAGCCTAGCTTTAGGTGGAGGTGCCCTGGGTTCAATAATTGAAGCAAACTTCTCGTTCAAAGTAGCTATCGAAACTTGTAGGATTACTTGGTTCTTGTATTTTGAAAGTAAATCAAGGTCTTTAAGCACCAACATTGACCTCGTTTGAATCAAGAACCTAACTCCCGCTGGTAAGGCTTTCTCAAGGATCTTCCTAGGAATCGGGTAAAGTTGGGGCAAATAAGGATCGTGAGTTGAGGACATCATAACCAATTTTCCTCTCCATTTTTTCCATGGTGTCTTTTCTATTGCCTCGTCAATGTTCTTAGGTTTTAAGAAGTACATTCCCCACGGTCTTTGTACTATGTTACCTACTCTCGCAATACTGAACCTCTTATGGATATTATCAACATAACAGAAGGGGCAAGCGTGAATACAACCGATAGCAAAATTAATTGCCCAACCATCACTAAGTTCTTTTCCTACCCCGCCCTTCTCGACGTAAGTCAATTTTGAAGGTTTAATCAATGGTGGCTTTATCTCATATTCTCCAAAGGAAACTTTTCTAACGTCTTTATCAAACTCAAAATTATCTAAGGTAAAATATATAGTCATATTTTTAGCGATCTTTCTCTTTCTTATAGTTTCGTGAGCCTTCTTTGCAGCTTCAGACCTTCTCCTATGCAATAAATTATCGATAATAGATAATGTATCATCCTGCTCATCATTGTTTTTCTTAATTTCAATCTCATTTAAGGCCAAAATTCATTACCCCAAAGACTTAAATACCCTATGCTATATTACATAACAGCTTATATATATTTGTATCTACTATTTACGCATGTTAGTTGAATTTTTCTTATTAAAATGAGGTTTATTCAGTTTCGTTCTTTGCTTTTATTTCACACTAAAAGAGATAAACTATTTTTCATTTTACTACTTTTTTGCATATGAAACTAAATTTTGCAATATATTATTTCTTTATGGAGAGACTAGTATATTGATCTTTATGGAGAATTAGCACTTCACTGCCGCCCTGGGTCGCTTTCTTTTCTCCTTTTCACCCCCCAGGGCAAGGCATAGCAAGGCAATGCGAATATTATACCGGGCGAAACGAATACCGGGCGAAGTTATGCCGGGCTAACCGAACGGGCGGGGTGGGGCGATGAAATATGTTGCATGAAGTTGTATATCTACAACACAAATATGCATAACCACAGTGCAAATACACATATCTGTTGCAATGAGTAAACTAAATTAAAATATCGGTTATGAAAGTTTGCGAAAAGGCGGTATAGCAAAATATCGGTTATGAAAGCCCGCGGTTTTTGCCAGTTGAAATGTGTACGTTTATACGCCTATACCACGCCGGTCGTTCGCTTATATTACGCCCATATCATGTCTGATTTACACTCGTTCTACTCAAACGGACTGGCGCATATGCATAACAAATTGTTTAGTCAGCGAAGAATTCCTCAAGTCGCTTTGAATTTTTCGCACAAATGAGGGATCTTTGCCGTCTTCTTTCAACTCTACATTGATCGTTCTATTAGAATGAGTATTTAAACCCGCGTTACTTAACATTCTTAGAATGCCTAGTTTCTACGTCAATTCTAAATTCTATGTAGAAGAGATTAAAGGAAAGTATTATGTTTACTCCATAGAGAAGGATGAAGGCGGTAAGCAAAGGCATCATTACGTCGCACCTTTAGAAAGGATAATTGAGACATACGTTAACATCGGGAGTGGAGAGGAACCCCCACAGTGCCGCGGCCGGGATTTGAACCCGGGTCACAGGCTCGAAAGGCCTGCATACTGTCGGCGCGTAGAGCTTGACCGGGCTATACTACCGCGGCATTTATATACTACTCCCTAGATATTTATAAGATTTACGTAACTCCTTATAAGCATTCATCTTAAAAGTCATTCGAAAAGTGACCAACATAATCTACGTCCATACGTAATTTACTGCCAAATCTTCTAATTAATTTGATATGCAGTATCGAAGGTGTCCAGATCCATAACAACTGGAATATGATCACATAGTAGCACTAAAATTTTACCATAGAATTATAAGAATAATTAAAAATGTATTTGTAGTACGAATAGGTTATTAAAAAATTTTAAACAACTGAATGCGTAATATTCTTGATAAGCGAGACAACAGTTTTATAGGAAAACAGTAGTTCAATGACTAGTTTCAGAGAAATAACTGTGTTTTTGTCTAGATTGGATATTGTGATAGAGCAGTTATAAGCGGTAGAGTGTTTACCTTGCAAACAGTATGTTTAATGAGTGACCAAAACAAGATGTAAATTAATGTTCGTC
>JAPYVG010000108.1 GCA_028277025.1 Sulfolobaceae archaeon | reverse complement strand
GTTTCTCCCCTAAAGTAATACCAGACTACATCTCCCTTAACTTTTTCTCTAATTACAAAATTTTCTGGGTTAGAAAAAATTATACGATGCAATTATTTTTGTAAAATGAATTTGGGGTCTAAGGTATAAAAATTTTATATTTTGTTATCACACTATGTTAATACTCAGTAATAGCTAAATTAAAATGGTCAATATACTCATTTATCACATATCTTATCCTTTTTAATACTTATATATTTGTTTATGAAAAGATTCAATAATGGTATCAAAAGAAGATGTAAAGAAAGTAATCATCCAGTATACTGGTGGTGATGGTAATAAAGAATTTACGAAAAGTACTCTACTTCCTTATCTAGGTTTATCAAAGAGTAATAAAAGCCTGGACAAGATATTTGACGAACTGTTAAAGGAGGGTTTCATTAAACTAGTTAGGACTTCTGCTAATAGGAAGTATTATACATTAGCAAAGGCTGTGGAAAAAAGAGAGGAAAACCCACCTCATGAAGATTTTGAGACACTGAAGAACGTCTTAAGGGAGGTATTAAAGGAGTACTTTGAACTCTATTTCGGCCATCCTAAGACAACAGAGGATTTGGACAAGGTTTACGACTTTGTTAAGGACGATCTCGGCATGGCGTCAATCAAGGACATTAGGGAACAGATGGGTATGACCCTGGAACAATTCATGGCTAAGTTCCGTGATTACATAATTAGAAATTATGAATTAATCTCGGGGGGAAAGGAGGGTATAGTTAAGGGTGGGGTACTTTACGGCATAATTAGGAGGAGGAAATGATGTCTGATTGCAAGTTTATCGAGTATACAGTAGCGAGACACGGCGATACTGAAGTTAAGGTTGAGGGTAAAACGTGGAAGGAGGCAATAAAGAAGATTGAGGAAGCTATTATGCTCAGAAAGGACTTAGTAATTACGATAATAGGCGAACCGGGAATGGGAAAAACAACAATCTTGAATGCGGTGAAAAAGGATTTAGGGGATAAACAAGGAAATTACATAATTTACATAGACTTAGTGAACTCCCCAAACTTGTCCTCCGCCTTTTGGCACTACCTTAAGACTACGATTGTAGAAAAGATCAGAGTAGATAGTTATAACGTTTTAAGCTCGAATAAGAGGGAGATAGGTTATACTGGGTTTGCAAAACTGGGGAAGGAGTTCAACAATTGGCTAAGGCATATGTGTGAAAAGAGGAGGTGGAATGAAAAGTTAGGTTACGCCCAAAGGCTTTATTGTATGACTTATGACGAGAGCGTTTACCCTAAGGACGTCGTTGGGGTGATCCTATTTATAAAGGACTTACTGAATTTGGGTATCGTTGGCCTATTAATAGATGAAGTTAAGCCCGTTGAGGGACAGCTCTCGGAAATTCATAAGTTAATTAACGAGTGTAAAGTTCCAATAGCCTTAGCCATGACTAACGATGTAATGAACGAAATAAAGGATAGGGCTTTAAAAAGGAGGTTATCGGAGTTCACTATTGAGTTAAAACTCAACCAGAAGGAAAGGGAAGAGATCTTGAGAGGTTATTGCCCGGATTTCTCTGAAGAACTTTTAGAGGTTAAGGAGGTGATGGAAGCTGAGACTGTTAGCAAGTTAATAGATATTGCCAGAGAGGTGATAAACACTTCGTATAAACATTGTGAAGGTGAGTATGATATAAAGGGGTGTGTGAAGATGAAGATAAAGTCGGCTTTTGATATAGGTGATATTAATGAAGCATCAAAAAGGCTTGAGCAAGAGGTAAGGGAAGGTCTCTTAGAGCTTAAGGACTTGTACGGTATAGATTACGTTCACAAGAAGGGTAAAAAGATTGAAGAGATGGGTGTTATAGTGGATATATACTTTAGGAAGGGGAAAGTAGAGTACATAGGCGATATAAAGTTGAGTAATAAAGATACGATAGAAGAGAGTAGCGTAGCAAATATGAAGAAGTTAGAAAGTTATTTTAAGAACGGCGATTACGACGTAGTCAAGTTCATAATAACTAATGTGTCTAACGTTGACATAACTAATTTCAAAGTTATTAGGGTTGATAATAGGAGTTTAAAGAAAATACTGGAGGGGGATAGGGAGGAAAGAAACGCGTTAATTAAAAGGGTTGTTGAGGAGTTGGGGTTATTAGAAAGGAAATCTCAATAATTCAACTGAATTTTAGGTATGTTACTATTTGTTGTGTGAATATTCTTGAAGCTCTCTTCACCTCATTATATCCAGGCTTCATTTCATGAAAACCTAAAATGAGCAAATACCTCGCATCTGACCGAAGAGAATAAACTTCTTGAGAAATAGATATAACAGCTTCAAAGAGTAACGTTGAAGTCTACCTACCGGTTTGCCTTAGATTATTAAGGACTTGTTGTATGTTTAACGTTTTTGCCATTATTTTTATTACTTCTTCAGCATGAAATATCAGAATCAATTTTATAACTTTCTTGAGTGATATAAGCGGAAATTAATGGAGCCATTGCGGGGACTAGTGGAACTATCGTATAGTAGATGCCCACTCACCCTTATTCGGATTTTCCAACTTCCGATTGAAGGAAGCCAGGCTCCACGACTGTCAAGAGGAGTCAACGGCCACACCCCAGTCATATGTGTATTGCACAGATCTGACTAATATAAGGAAGTTAGTTGTATCTCTTACCAATCAATAGTGGCGATAGGACTTTTACATCCTGTAACGAAATGATTTCCTATCCATCATTAGGGATCGTAAAGAGGAAGTTATTGTAATAATTTAAGAAGAAAAAGTAATTTAACTTTATACTACAAAACCTTTAGAGATACGTTTAGCCCATTGTGAACAAGTAATATAATCTGAGATCAAAAACCATGGCGTATGCGTTATAAGTACCTGGACCAGTAACGAAGTTCCAACCATAAGTTGCTGGTAATGGGTTTGCCCCACTGGTTATAGGTATCCATGCCGGTAACCCTTGTACGTACCCGTGGGGAGTAAGAATAAGTCCGCTATAAGAGATGTGGTATAATATATAGTTTAGTGCTCCTAACCTATAACCGGTTAAACTAACCATTGCCGCTGTCACCGGTGCAGCACCGCTAGTACCGTACCATACGTAAAGTTGCCCTTGGAATATTAAAGGCAGACCGAAACCATATTCTGGAATATTATAGCCCCCAGCCGATACGAAGGCTATATCTGGGTAAATTCTGACAAAGGCTATGGGAGTGTTGGGTATTAGTGAAGTTAACTGGTATTCTGGCTCTGGGAATACAACACTGAAACCACCAGTACTGTAATCCCAACCACTGATGTTTATAACCTCACCAGTAGAGCTAACATTTACGAATATCCCTCCCACCGCTGTTACAAATGGATCACTTTCCGGATACCAAATAGTATTATATATTCCTATGTGGAAGTTAGGCGGCGGATAATCGCTCTCAAATCCCCAGTCTCCAGAAGCGGCAAGAACCGAAATACCTTGATCTATAGCTTGCATCATTATGTTATGTATCATATAAAGCATAGCTGGGTAATACGCTGCTAAATAGGATTCTGGGATTGATACGGAAATTGAGATAACATAGGGGTTAATATAGTTTACCATGTAGTATAATTCGTAGTAGTAGTTGAGTAAATTACCCACTAGTGCTGGTCCACCAACATAACCGTCACTAAAGACTACATAAACTTGTGCACCCGGTGCGAACACTCCAGACCACTCAGCGTCCAATTCGTTCTCGCCCGATTGTCCCACAATATAAGTACCGAATTGGATAACTGTTAATCCTGCAGTTCTGGGGACAATGGCAAATTCCTTCCAAAAAGCATAAACGTCACTTGCGTTAATGTAACACTCTGGGACTCCTTCTATTGCTATACTTTCCCCATTTCCTAGATATCCTTCCTCGTACAGTTTAGTGAAGTTGAAGTAGTTAGCAATAATTGTTGGTGTGACTAAAACTGATGAAATTAATGACTGGTCTTTAGGATTCCCTAGTTCCACTTTCCACCCTTGCTTTATCACTGGGTAAACCTTAGGGTCGAAACTATCAATCCCCACAATCCCTAGCACGTATTTACCAATAGTGTAAGGTAGTGACGGAGTTACGTTGTTACTGTAATAGTAAAAAGGCCCTATATCCGCTATTCCTAGTAGTCCGAACCAATAAACATTATGACGCGGATAAAGGTAAAGGTTTATGTAAGTGTGGAACGCTTTCTCAATCTCTCCTACAGTACCATTAAAGGTAAGTATTAAGCCGTAATCCCCCGTACATACTAACCCGTAAGACTCTAAGTATTGGATCAGCCCATTAACATATGATGATGAGGGGTAAAAGTTCTCTCTGAACTGCTGTGGCGATAGGTAAGGTGCTTCATGGTTTGCAATTTGGTATGTTAAGGTTTCTAGAGTTTCATAGTTGGTAAAGTTTAGGAGTATTGCTATTGATAATGTGTAGTTTTGTGGTAATGGTTGGATAAATACTGAGTGGGGGAGTATGTCGTACTGGGGTGAATTTGTCCATATATAGTACACTTGTTGGCTTGAGGCTTGTGAGAATATACTTAGCATTGGTATTACTAACACCATTAAGAGAATTAGTCTGGATATAGACTTTCCATTCATATACTGTCTTTTTATTTAAGGTATTTATATTTTTTTGGATCAAACTATAATTATAATACATAAAAATTTCACAAATAGAATTTTAATTGTTATATCATTACTGTATGCTAGTAGTCTCGAATAGAAGTATAACAAAGAAGCAATTGGCCTTTAGCATTTATGCAAATTTTACAGCTACAGAAATCCTTAAACATTTTCATAATTTCTTTACCTCGAAAATTGTTTTTTAATATAAAATAGAGGGCTGACTTTAATTTAGATGGTATATACGATGGAAATATTATAAAATGTTAAGATAATTATCAAACATAAAAACATTCTTAAACCCACACCTTCTTTACCTTTAAACTCATTTTAAATTAGAGTTGATCTAATTAAATGTAGATTATTATTAATGACTGACTTCTTACCTTTTCACGATTAAGTACTTGGTAATCGATAAATCAAAAGGATAAAGCTAATGGATCAATTGCATGAAATAACTAAAAATTAGTTATGTTAACACCTCATATTATGAAATCTGTGACACTATAATCTTAAACACTCTACCCTAGACCCCAAATTCATCACCCCGAAAATAATTCAAGGGAGTTAAAAAGTGAATAAAATAATTTAACTAAATATTCTTGCAAAATAGTAATATTATCTTGCAAGAGCAA
>JAPYVG010000024.1 GCA_028277025.1 Sulfolobaceae archaeon | reverse complement strand
CCTCTCCCTAGCCAACTCAACCTTTTCCTTCAACATCTTTCAGTAGAACAACGTTGAAAAATAAAAACTTCTCGCTAATACCGAGTTTTTCGTATTACCTCCCTAAGATTCCCATAACTGCTGTCTTTTAGCTATTTATACTGTAATTTACAGTAAAATAACTAAGAAATCTACAAAATATTTTTAATTTTTTAGAATAATACTTAACTACAACTCATTTTTATATTCCCTAACCTCCTTCTTCCCTCCTCTCTTACCTTCATTATCTCGCTCAAGTTTACTTTACTCGCATTTTCACCGAATTTAGAATATAAGTCTAATTCAAAATTGTACTCAGTATAAATACCTACTTCATTTAACCTCTTATTAGCGTCCTCTAATGACTCGGCTGAATCAACTACTTTTGCTATAGGAGAAGTATCAGCAACTACCTTTGGGTCTAAAAAGAACATTATAGCCGATACTGGAGTTACAAAGACCTTCCTCAATCCGCCTCTAATACTTATTTCACCATAAAGACCTTTAAACGCTTCATAAGGTATTCTAGAAGCCTCTGTATTTACATATTCGAAAACTTTCTCAACTTTTCTTGCAATCTCTTCGTCAAAACCCTTAATGTCCTTCAGACCCCCATTTTTAGCAATCTCAGCTATTCTCCTTATTATATAATCGTGAGGTAGTTCGCCATCACTCCCAGCACCAATAGTGACTAATAGAGAGGGTGTTTTTAAGTTGACTAAAACGTTGAGCATAAAGAAGTCAATTAAAGGGCTGCCAAGAGTTTCTTCGCATCCCTTAGCTAGAACGTCTCCTCCAGCGTCTACACCCACTATTAGGTCTATTCTCTTCTCCTCGGCTAGTCGGTCAATATCATAAGCTACCTTTTTAACTCCATATTTAATGCATATAGCGTAGCCCTTTTCTAGTCCTACAGCATTAAGTAGTCTTACCAATTGTGGAACGACAAGCCTATTCGCCCTTCTTGCAAAGGAAGATTTGTTTACTTCAATTATTGAATCGTTTATTTTGAGTGAATTCTCGAACTCGCAAATAGGGCCTGGAAGGGGGTCTTCAACATATCTTTCCCATGTTACAGCACCTAATACCGTCTCATATCCTCTAGTTTGCAAGTACAAAGACGCTACATAAGCCGAAACAACATCTCCGCCTCCGCCTAACCCGAAAACGAACGCTCTCACATGGTTTATAACTTTTATTACATTTTATACTTTTAGTGAAGCAATAGTAATCTCCGAAAGTATTAGAAAGACTCTACCCGTATTATCTGAACCCCAATTTTAAACGTTAGTAACAAATACATTATTTAGTGTCGCTAGATGAGCGATGTAATTGATTATTCGAACTCTGAAAGTTTACTTCATGAGCTAAAAATAGGTGAGGCAGTAGCACATATAGTTGCTGCGGCTTCTATAGTTGAAGAGCTTGAAGGTGAAAGTGAAGAGGTTAGAGAAACTGTGAGAAAATACGTTGATGCGTGGATTTCCGCTCTCGTGCCGATAGATTATGTACCCGGAATGGCGGAAGTAATAGGAAGTAAAATCAGTAAAAAGCTAACACAAATTTTTGATGAGGTATCAGAAAAGGAATTAGGAGAAACTTTAGATCTGGTAATCGAAGCAAAGCGGGAACTCGAAGAAGGGAACTTACCTTATTATTACAAAGAAGTTGAGGTTAGAGTAGAAAGAATTTTGAGGGCTTTAGGCATTGATCTGTCATATGTTTATAAGTTTTTAGATGGTAATACCAATAATAGGTTATTAAGGCTTATTTCGATCTTAGCAGTAAGTATCGGTATAGCAAGTGTATGGGATCCGAAATGGACAGTGGAATCTCAGTAACTGCTGAAAAAATAATAGACATTACAGCTAGATATGCTAGTGGAATTCATGTTAGAGACGATGAGATAGAAAAATTAGTTGGCTTATCAACTAAAAACATAGCTAAACAAGCTATACAGAGAGTCGCTTTTTGGCTGGTTGATAATAATAAAACACCTTTATTATACTGCAAAATTTGTGGTAAAGGGCCTTTTACAAGAAAGGGTCTCTATTTACATCTGACTAGAATGCATAAGGATGAGATAAAAGCAATGCTTGAGGAGGAGTTAAGAAATCAAATAAAAGCCCTTATTTAGTCATATTGAAGATAAAGCTTTATCTAGATCCTCAATTAAATCATCTATTTCTTCTATCCCTACGGAAAGTCTTAACATTGTATCTGATATTCCAACAATTTTCCTCTCCTCCGGTGTTAGAGTCCTATGTGACATAGTAGCTGGATGGGAAATAGTTGAGTTAACCCCGCCTAAAGTCTGGGCAGCCAGAATTACATTAAATTTATTCATTAGATTTATACTGTCGCTCATCGTACCTTTGATCTCAAAACTAACTACACCACCAAAGCCTTTCAATAGCTTCCTAGCAATCTCATGATCAGGGTGAGATTTCAAGCCAGGGTAATAGACTTTCTTAATCTTGGGATGCTCGGAAAGGAATTCAGCGATCTTTTGAGCATTAGAATTAATAACGTCCATACGTACTTTTAATGTCTTGATTCCTCTGATTACCAAATAAGCAGCATGAGGATCTAAAGAAGTGCCCAAAGTCCTCCTCATCAGATCGACTTTAACTAGCAAGTCTTTATAACCAGCAGCTAGTCCAGCAATAACATCATTATGTCCAGCGAGAAACTTAGAAGCACTATGAACCACAATCTGAGATCCTTGCACAATAGGCTTTTGGTTTATAGGTGTTGAAAATGTAGCATCTACTATAAGAATTGAATTATTTTCCTTACTTATTTTAGACAAAGTTATTATATCCGCAACTCTTAAAATCGGGTTAGAAATGCTTTCAACAAAGATTATATCGTACTTCTTATCCTTAGCCTTTTCAACTATTTCTCCGGGGTTAGCAACATCGATATTAACTCCTAGACTCCTTAAAAAGTCTGTGAAGAAGCGGTAAGTCCTCCCGAACATATCCCTATGTATTAAAACGTTGGAACCGGGTTTAACTAATGTTAAGAGCGTTGAGGAAATGGCGCCCATTCCAGAGGAAAAAGCTACACCCATCTCAGCTTCTTCAAGTTCTGCTATTATATTAGCTAATCTTAGAACAGTAGGATTAAGTTCCCTACTATATCTATATTTCTCACCAACTGGATACTGATAAGAGGTTGTTTGATAAATAGGTGTAGTTATTGCCCCGGTCTCTTTATCTACTTCTTCTTTAACAGCTTTAGTCCCATCCCTCAACCCAAGCACCTCCAGCTAACTTAGCTTCCTTTATTATGCACTCATAACCATATGAACTACAAATTTTAAGTCCTTCATTTATAATTTCCTTTTTATTAGACTTATCATCTATGAAAACAGCTATAGTAGGACCAGCACCACTAACACAAGCACCCACTGCATTTAAAGAGAGCGAAACCTCTTTAATTTTAGGATAATATGGGAAGAGCGGTTCCCTAGCCTTCTCAACTATCTCATCGTTAAGGCCAATTCTCACTAGTTCTCTATCTCCTTTTATTAAACCCAAAATAAACGAAGTTAAATATCTAGAGTTATTTACACTTTTACCTAGTGCTACTTCCTTAGGTAACATTTCCCGAGCCTTCTTAGTTTTGTCTTGGAGTTTCACCAAAGGAATAAAGAGAAGTATCTCGAAATCAAGATTAACTGGGATTTGAGAGACTCTTACTGGATTCGTTGAAGTAACAGCTACAACACCACCATAAGTGCTGGCAGCAACATTATCCGGATGAGCGGAACCAGAAGAAGCTATCTCGCCTAACATCGAGTATTTGACTATTTCGTCCTTACTGAGATTTAACTTAAAAATCTCATTCGTAGCAACAATTGCAGCTACAGCAGAAGCACCACTACTCCCCATACCTAAACCCGGTGGAATACCCTTAATTACCTCCATTTTTATTTTCGCCTTAATGTTATACTCAGAAAGAAGTTTGAGCACAGCGTAGGAGGCTGAATTCTTCTCAACCTCATTAGGGATTCCCTCTCCTTTAACCATTATTTGCAATGATGAACTGTTCTCGGCATTAACCTTTACAGAGTCCAAAAAAGCATTATGTGCTAAAGCTAAAATGTCGAAACCAGCTCCCAAATTCGCTGATGAAGAATAAGCTTTACCTATCATAACTGGAATAGCATTAATAAAAAATAAAAAATTAATGAGACTTTTCAAAATATTTTCTTAAACTCTCATTTTTAATAAATACTTTTAATTTCTCTTCTCCTATAACTTTACCACTTATGCTAAATGTTTCTGGTATAATTACTTTAGCCTTACCTATGAAAGAAAGTGCAATACTAACATACCTTAATTTTACTGAACTAGATGGAGTTAATTTACTCAATCCGATCCATTCATGATAACCTATCAAATCTGAGCCCTCAGTTTCTATAATCCTTCTTACAAAAGAAAAATCCTCCCCGCTAACGTCTTCATATAGTGAACTTACTACTATCACATCGCCTACGCCGTATTTAAGAGCTTTTAAACCAGCATAAGAGCCTAAAGGCAATTTCCTCACTTCTTCACCTAGTAATGACATTAAGTACTTATCCTCCTCCCCTATATACACCGGTCTTTTATCTAAAGACTTGAGTATGACTTTAACAGTTTCGCCCTCATTTATTATCGTACTGGGACTTAAACCTATATAACCATCTGCATTGGCAAAAGTCCCTATCATATAACTGTCAAAATCTACTGCTAAAGCATAATACTTGCCACCCTTTTCAAATAGAAAAACCGGTATGTAAGTAAACCTATTCTTATCTGCTTTTACGGAATTCATTAATATAGCTTCTACAGTGTTCTCTATCTCTCCATTATAACCAGCCATCAGAGCTAAGTACTTTTCTATAACTTGTTGTGTTACTATTATTGTTGAAACTACATTACCCGGTAATCCAAATACCGGTTTGCCTTTTACAATTCCTAATATAGTGGGTTTCCCCGGCTTGAACTTAAGTCCGTGGACAACTATCTTCCCTTCTTCTTTAATTACTTCATGCACATAGTCTTTCTCTCCAGCACTAGTGCCACCAGTTAAGATCACAACATCTGCAACAGCTAACGCATTAATTAACGCATCTCTAATCTTCTCCTTATCATCACCTATATTAGTCCTACCTACTATCTCGTACCCTTTTAATGTTAAATATGAGGATAGATAGTAAGAATTAGACTCATAAATTTTACCATTTTTTAGCTCTTCACCAGGTTGAACTAGCTCATCACCAGTAGTAATAATGAAAATTTTTACTTTCTTGAAAACTTTTACTTTACTGATTCCAACACTTGCAAGCAAAGTTATTTTCTCTGGACCTATTTTCTCGCCTTTTCTCAGAATTAGAGTCCCTTTAGGAATATCACTACCTATCCACCCAACGTTCTCACCAAACCTTACCTTTCTAGGTATTCTTATTTTATCACCGATTTTCTCAACCTCTTCGACTTTAATAACTGCAGTAGCGTTTCTAGGAATCACAGCACCGGTATCTACTTCTACTGCTTCTCCCTCGTTTATTATAATCTCCTTATATTCACCTATTCTTATACTATCTATGACACGAAATTCTCCCGGTGTTCTGTTAGCTATAATCGCATAACCGTCCACTGTAGACCTTGAAAATGGTGGTAAATCTATAGGTGAATATACGTTCTCTGCCGATATTCTGCCCAAGGAATTAAGAAGCTCTACTTCTTCTACCCCTATAGGTTGTGGCGGTAACTCATTAATGAATCGGTTTAAAGCATCACTAGCTAAAAGTAGTTCTTGATCATTTAAAATAGCCCTCATTTAAAAAATATGTAGAATAAAACTTATTTATCTTTACATGGTAATTAAGGAGGCTTTCTTTAACTCGTCAAGTACCATCAGTATGGGATCTCTAACTTGGTCTACGGATAAGTTCGCCTCTTGACTTATTTGAGTGAGAATTTGAGTTACGGTCTTATTACCATCACATAACTCCCAAACGTAATAAGCTATAGGGGCTAACTCGTAAACCTTATCCTCAGATACTTTGATTATATATCCTTCTCCATCTTCACTTTTATCTATGAATTCGCCTATTTTTTGAGGTTTAAGATCCTTTACTTCCTCGAAATTCACTCCTCTTCTCCTCCCTCAAATCTAGGTTTTCTACCTCCGAATCTTCTACCTCTGCCTTTATTGAATGGCCTCTTATATTCTCCCGCTGAAGGAGTGTTTTCTGGTATTTGACTAGCATCGGGTATGGTAGTGTCTTCAGCTTCAGTTATCTGTGATTTGCTACCAGCATTTAATTGGACTTTACCTTTATATGCTGTTGTCCACGCATTATCAATTTTTATCACAGAACCAGGTTTCACAGTACCTGCTAAGTTACCCCATAACGTTAATTTTACCCTACCGGTTTCGTCTCCTACTATAGCTTCGCTTATGGTTCTAGTACCGTTTTTTGTTTGTATAACTTTTGGCTCGCTCGCTTCTATTACGCGAACAGTTACATTTACGTTTTCCATTCCGGGTTTTAAATTACCTACTTTTTCTTCTCCCATTTGACTCGACTCTCGAGATTTGTTAGATTCTCCTTCTCATTTGGGATATAAAAAATTATGTTAGAACGTCAAAGTAAGGTTAAAAAAGGTGAAAAGAATCGGCTTATAAAAGGAGTATTGTTTAATATCCCCGTTAAATGTCTATTAAGATTTGTTTTTAAACTATCCAACAATATTAATTCATGGGATAACACTGTGAGTAGTAGTAATGTCAACCAATTGTTAGAATATCCGAAAAAATTCGTCGAAGTATTATCAGCACCCTTTGTCGGTAGAGAAGAAGAGGCCAAGGTAATAACCCTCGCATTATTATCAAAAGAGCACGTAATTTTAATAGGAGAACCAGGGACTGCAAAATCGGCATTAGCTAGAAGAGCCGCGGAATTATTAAACGCCAAATTCTTCATGTATTTACTTACAAAATATACTGAACCAGCAGAACTTTTCGGAGCATTGGATATAAATGCATTAAAGCAAGGGGTTTATAAAAGAATTACTAAAGATAGATTACCAGAAAGTGAAATAGCGTTTTTAGATGAGATATTTAATGCAAATTCAGCTATACTCAACGCATTGTTATCCTTATTAAATGAAAGAGTTATTTATGACGGTTATAACGTAATTAGAGTGCCTCTAAGAACGCTAATATCCGCAAGTAATAGAGTCCCAGATGAGCCGGAATTAGATGCATTATATGACAGATTATTATTAAGACATTACGCGAAGCCTGTTAGTGAGGATTTGTGGAAAGATCTAATAAACTCAGCATGGGATTATGAGTTTTCAAACAAATGGGTAATAAAAGAACCAATTATGAGTATTCGCCAATTAGACGATTTATACAACCTGATACCACAAGTTGACTTATCTGGAGTGAAAGGCAAACTACTTAAACTTTATGCGATGTTAGAGGAGAAGGGAATACATTTAACTGATAGAAGAAAAGGCAAAGTACTGAAAATAGTATCTGCGCATGCAATACTGAACGGTAGAATGAAGGCTATAGAAGAGGACTTGATAGTTTTAAAGTATATAGCACCGAAAGAAATAGACGATTTTGAGAAAGTAGCCGCTTTATTATCTGAAGAGCTAAAGACACCTATAAAGTACATGAAGGAACTAAACGAGATATATTCTAACATTAAAGAAGCAAGTAAATACGTTGATGCTGCAAGCGAAGCGGATCCCAGACTAGTAGAGCTAATTAGAAGTTTAAGGGCTACTAGAGATAGGGTTTTAGCATTAGGTAAGGAAAGCGGAGATGAAAAGGTAGAGGAGTTTTCAAAAGAAGTTATTAACGAGATTGACAAATTGTTAGAAAAAGTAGCAAGAAAACTGGGGATATATCCTTGACAGAAGGTTTTTTAAGAGGAATAGATTATGATGATCCACTTATAAAGTATAGAGGAGAAAGGATTAACTATACTTTGAAAAAATTGTTAGGAAGGGAATTACAATTAGAAGAGAACTTTTTGATAGATACATATTACATTCATTATTTACCAATGCCTATACCTAAAACTAAAAGTGAAATACCTAAGGAAAAACAAATCATGTATAATTTCATAGACTTAATGTTGAGTTCAGATCTAGTTGTAGAAAACAGAAGCTATTCCGTGGCAAACTCAGCAGTAAGTATGGCACTTTCAGTAAGCTATGTGCAGAATTTGATTGAAGAACTAGAAAAAATAAAGAGAACTTCACAATCGCAAGAAGAAAGGCAAATGGCAGAACAGATTTTAAATGGACTAATGAAAGGAGGAGGATATAGAGAAGGACAAAAGAATGAAATGCAAAACCAACAACAAATGGAAAAATTAATGAAACAAGTTCATGAGAAAGCTTTGAGTAAGGCTATTGAAGATTCCGAATCAGTGAGAAGCTTGCAAAGGATAGTTGGAGGAAATGGGGCTGGTACTGGTTCAATATTAAACTTTGAAGGGGAAATACATGAGGTCTTAAGACTTGCTAGGAATACTGAAGTTAAGAAGATATTAGAGTTCCTAAGTGGAATACCTAGGTTAGGGAATTACACTAAAAAGAAGACTACGAGATATTCCAGAGGAGAGTTATATGGTTATGAAGAAGGGTCGGATTTAGAGAGAATAGTTCCTTCGGAACTCGCACTTCCAGAAGAGTTATTCTATGTTAAACTAGCTGAGTCTCAAATTTTGCTTTATCAGAAGAGGATCAAAGAAGTATTAGGCCCAATTTATTTACTACTAGATAAGTCTGGAAGTATGGACGGAGAAAAAATATTATGGGCTAAAGCTGTAGCGTTGGCTTTATACAGTAGGGCTAGAAGAGAAAACAGGGACTTTTACATCAGATTCTTTGATAACATTCCATATCCCTTAATAAAAGTAATGAGGAATGCCAAGAGTAAAGACGTAATAAAAATGATAGAGTATATAGGTAAAATAAGAGGAGGAGGAGGTACGGACATAAGCAGGTCAGTAATATCGGCATGTGAGGATATTAAGGAGGGACATGTAAAAGGAGTTAGTGAAATCATATTGTTAACTGATGGCGAGGATAAAATAGCAGAAACTACGGTAAGGAGGTCATTAAAAGAGGCTAACGCTACTCTAATAAGCGTAATGATAAGAGGGGATAATGCTGATCTAAGGAGAGTTTCAGACCAATACCTCGTAGTATACAAGTTAGATCAAGAGGATTTATTAAGAGTTGTTGAAGCGTAAGAGAGAAGGAGGCCTCAGTCTCATCCACCGCTAGTGCGGAGTCAACTGAGCATGGCCGCCTTTTATATAATAAAAAATAGAGTTTAAAAATGTTGAGACGACCCGAACGCTGATTAATGTTGTGATGAACTAGACCTAACTGAATTAAGGTATTGTATAAGATACCTCAAATCAGACTCAAGATTTTTTTCATCTTCTTCCCTTAACCACATTAGTCCACCAGCAGCATCTACAATTTCCCCATTAACTTTTAGATCTTTTACTCTATCCTTCCAGTTAAAGACATCCTTAGAAATTACTAGAACGTAAACCTCCCCATCATTTCTCAAATGCACTTTACCCCAATATAAATCTCCCACAGTATACTCTAGCTCTTTAGCAAATGGTGGTCTACCTGGTCTTTCACTAACTGAATACCATCCTTTATTTATTTTTCCTCCAATTTTTGTAATTATCGACTGAATCTCCTCCTCTAACATTTAAGCGAACCCCTTACTTTTTAGTACTTCCAAAGCTAATTTTCCTATACCTAATTCTTCAGCCTTAAAACCAAACGCTAAACCCAAAAGTTGCGTAATGTAAATTGCTGGTAAAGTCCAGTTAGTGTTGAATTCTGCCTTAATCTTAAACTGAAGACTGTCCAACTGTAAGTGACACAAACTACAAGGGTGAACTAGCAAATCGGCGTTTTGTTCTTTAGCACTTTTTAGTACATTGTACGCTAATTTTATCCCAACACTAGGATTGCTACCCATTAATGGGAATCCACAGCAAGACCTAGACATAGGAAATGTTACTGGTGTAGCACCAGTAGCGGCTATCAAATCTTCCATGCTGTGAGGATTGAATGCAGGCTCAAAGCCCATTATTTCTTCCGGCCTTAACATTTGGCATCCATAATATGCGGCAACTCTTAAACCAGTCAATGGTTTTTTCACCTTCTCCTTTATCTTTTCTATCCCAGCATCTCTTACTAAAACCCAGACAATGTGTTCGGCATTTGTCTTACCCTCATACTTCACAGACGTATTTTTAATCCTTTTATCCACCTCTTTCCTTAAGTCCTTGTTCTCCTTATATTTATAAACTGCTAACCTATGACTGTGTAAGCAAACACTACAAGGAGTCACCATTTTTGTATATCCCATTTTTTCCACAATTGATAAGTTCCTAAGGTTCAATGCAATATGCCCAACTTCATCGTATTCGTCAAAAAATCCTCCTCCGCAACAATTCCAATCCTTAACTTCTTCTAACTTTATTCCTAGAGCTTCAAAAACTTTCCTTGTAGCAATATCAACGTCCTTTGATAGACCATGTGTTGCACAGCCTGGATAGTACGCATAAGACATTTTACTCACCGGATAGGATTTTCCTAATTTCACTAATATTTTCTACTGGCTTCTCTTTAACAAGAGCATATTTTAATTTACCAGTTTGTAACATGAATATCATATCCCTCAAAGACCCAATAAGACCATAAGTACTTAAATATACTTTAGCCTCCTCAATCTTACCGCTCTCAAATAATGAATTATATATTGCTTCTGCATGACGTTCCCCAGTACTCATAACTTCGGTCCTCTCTTTAGCTAGTTTAGTATAAGCCCTAGTTTTTTTGATTGCAGTAACCGGCTCAATATCTCTAGGACACACATTATAACACATATAACAATAAGTACATCTCCACGCACTATCAAGCAAAATCTTCATTCTTTCCTCTGTTATTGTATCTCTGGGATCTGCTAGGAACCTAAAGCCTTTAGCGTGAGCTGCTGGGCCTAAGAATAGTGGATCGTTCTTAACACTGGGACACGCGGAAACGCACAATCCGCACCAAATACACTGGGCAAACTTCCATAACATTCTCTGATCTTCGGGTCTTAACCTATGCTCAGCCTTACCCTCCAGCACTTCCTTACTGGGATAAAGCCTTGGCTTAACTTTATACATCCTTTGGTAAAAATCGTCTAGGTCGACTATAAGGTCTTTTAACGGTCTAAAATAATCCATAGGCTCTATTGTAATAACGTTACTCCCATACCTTTTCACCATGTCTAAGACTAATGTCTTGCAAGCTAACCTGGGCTCACCGTTTATTTTCATCCCACAACTTCCACAGACAGCCATATGGCATGAAGCTCTGTATGCTAAAGTAGGGTCTTGTTCACTTTTTATTCTCCTTAATGCTTCTGTGAATTGGGTAAACCGATCAACTTTAAGCTTGTATTCTTGCCACCAGAAACCCTTCTCTTGAGAGTACCTCTTTATTTTTAACACAACCTCGGCCTCTTCGTTCTGTAACGACATCTTAATACACCCTCTCCTCAGGTTTCCATTTAGTCATTCTAACCGGTTTATATGTTATTTCTACAGTATTACCCTTAAGATAAGCTAAAGTGTGTTTCAACCAGTTAGTATCATCCCTTTTAGGATAATCTAACCTATAATGAGCACCCCTAGACTCCTTCCTATTAAGTGCTGTAGTAGCTATAACTAGGGCTAAGTCTAACATGTTTTTCAACTCTAACGCATTATAAAACTCGGTATTATAGACCTTAGTCTTATCCAAGACATAAGTGTTCTTAGCCTCCTCCCTTAACTTGAAGATTTCAGATATTGCAGTTTTCAATCCGTTCTCATCACGGAACACACCTACATAGTCCCACATAATATCTCTTAATCTCTCTAAAACTTCTCCAAAATGCACACCAGATTCTTTCTTAACTACTTCATACGCACTATTCTCAGCTTTCTCAGCCTCGGCATCTATATCTGATGAAGGCTCGGTATAACTCTTTAAAAACTCGACTACTGCCCTACCCGTCTCCCTACCAAAAACTAAGGTTTCGAGAAGTGAGTTTGAACCTAATCTATTAGCGCCGTGAACTGAAACACAAGCAGCTTCACCGGCTGCAAATAAGCCTATTAGATCACTATTTTTACCAGTAATATCAACATCAATTCCTCCCATATAATAATGTTGCGCAGGCCTTACTGGGATCATCTCTTTAGTAGCATCAATACCTGCAAAGCTTTTCGCAGCCTCATATGCTAATGCAAGCCTCTCTTTTATATATTCCTCTCCTAAATGAGTTAAATCTAAACCTACATATCCTCCCGGAAATCCCCTACCCTCTTTAATCTCTGTTAATATAGCCCTAGAGACTATATCTCTAGGTGCCAAATCTAACTTCTTTGGAGCATAACGTGTCATGAACCTCTCTCCTTTATTATTTCTTAAAACTGCACCTTCACCTCTCGCAGCCTCACTTATTAAAATGTCGGATGGGTAAAGAGCTGTCGGGTGAAACTGGACGAATTCTGGATCTTTTAAAGCAGCTCCAGCTCTTAAAGCCATTGCATAACCATCACCAGTATTGATGTAACTGTTAGTGGAATGCCTATACAACATTCCCATACCTCCAGATGCTATCACTACTGCCTTAGCCTTAAAGAAGACTGGTAGCATATTTCTCATATCAAAAGCTACAACGCCCCTGACCCTTTTATCATCTTTAACCAATTCCCATGCGAACCATTCAAAATAGAAGTCGACTTTTTCCAAACCGGAAGTCCTTTCGTAAACTGTATGAAGCAATGCCATACCGGTTTTGTCTCCAACAAATCTAGTTCTAGGATATGTTTGCCCTCCGAAGTACCTCACTGCAACCCTTCCATCCGGTTGTCTATTAAATAATGTCCCCCAGCGTTCAAGTAAGTTTACTATCTCACCAGATTTATAAGCCAGGAGTTCGGCAGCGTCTTGATCGACTAAGTAATCTCCTCCTTTAATCGTATCGTATGCCATATAGTCTGGATTATCGTTAGGATCTGAATTCCCTTCTATATAAGCTGCTATTCCACCTTCAGCTGCAGCTGAATGAGATCTGGTAGGAAAAACTTTAGATATGACAGCAACGTTATAACCAGCGGAGGCTATCTCATGGGCAGCCATTAAACCAGCTAATCCAGCCCCTATAACAACCGCATCATAAGATAGTTTCTCCACGAAATGTAATTATTAAATATGAATTTAAAAATATTTTATCAGCATGCTATAACACCTCACTTAAGTTAGAAACCACGTAAGTAGGTTTCACCTCACTCTTCTCAACGTCCTTTTTCGTTGAAATACCAGTTAGAACCAAAAGTGTGTCAATACCAGCATTAATCCCCATTCTGATATCCGTCTCTAACTGATCCCCTATCATTATAGCTTTTTTAGAGTTCAACCCAGAAACTTTAAAGGCAACTTGTATCATCCAGGGATTAGGTTTCCCAGCAACAAAATCTGGCTCTTTTTTAAGAGCATAAATAATTGCAGCTGCTAAAGCACCAGCACCCAATTTTAGCCCATTTTTTGATGGCCATAATCTATCCATATTAGTGACAATGAATCTGGAACCATTATAGATTGCTCTCATTGCCGCTGAAAGTTTCTCATATGTACTTAGCCTGTCTAAACCAAGTACTACGGCATCGGGGTTTTCTTCCTCAATATCTCTCACACCAAGTATCTCAAACCCGAAATTTTTTAGTTCTTCTATTAAGCCCTCTTCACCCACAGCAAACACTTTTCTTACGTCTGTGTGCTCTTTCATGTAAATTGCCGCTGCGGTACCACTAGTTACTATCCTTTCTGGGGTTATCTTCAGTCCTAAATAGTTCAGTTGTCTGGCTAATAGTACTCTGCTGAACCCAGAATTATTAGTGAGAAGGAGCACTTGCTTTCCCTTTTCAATTAGTGTTTGTAATGCATAAATATTAGGCCATATAGGCTCTCCTTCCCTAAGCAAAACCCCGTCGACATCGCTGATTATTAATTCATATTGTTCCAATAACATTCCTCTCTAACTCCTTAATCTTTTGTGAGAGTTTGGGAATTAATTCGTTTTCATCCTTTACAAATCCAAAATAGCCAAATAGAAAATAAAGAATATTTTCACAATCCCATTTGCCCGGAAATGTTGGAGTTACTTTAAAGTACTTTGCGTGATCGCCATCAAATAAGACTATTAAGAAAGTATTCCTCCCTTTTTCAGCTACATAAACCTCACATTCATTACTCTCACTCTTTATTAATTTATCAACCCCTAGCATTTCTTTTGACAACAACATTTTAACCCCCGTTACGCGATATAGACTGTGAATTCTGAAGCTATTACGAGAAAGTACTATTCCAAACTAAAAAGTTTACCAAACCTAAAAGTTATTTCTGGCTTCTCAGTATTTGAATCGATATTAGTAGGACTAAGAAGTATAACTGTTGGTGTGGATTTTCTCTTAGCCTTCATAACGTATTTTGTTGTATCGTTAGGGCTAATAAGGGAATTAAAGCTTTCATTATTTTTCACGAACCTTACAGCCTTTGTATATTTAATAATCTCCTTTTTGAGTATCCAAACTTTTTATGCATTTGGAATATTCGCACCGCTATTGGGTTATTCGATTATTGCTAAATACTCTGAAATTAAAGCTACATTGATTGTTTTTTTAACGTCCCTATTTCCATCACTATTTTTTGGCATGACAATTGAAATATTTATTTACACTATGTCAATTACATTAATATTCTATTTCTACATATATATAATAAATAGAAAAGGAGAAAAAATAGTTGGTCTAAAATCCCTACAGATAGCAAGACCTTTCATCCAGGGGATATTAAGGAAAGACACACAAGCAGTTGAAAAATTATTAGATAGTTTAGGTACAAAAACTAACATAAGAATAGGTATGTTTAAGATAGGGAACTACTTCTTCATAATCCCTAAAATGCACTTCGGCATTAGCGGAGAAATAGGCAGTTCAAAATTCATTTACCAATTAAATAATTTATCACCCCGATCAATAGTATTTCACGGCCCCGGGAGCCACGAGCTTGACTTAACTTCTTCGAAGAAGTCATTAGAAATTGCGAAAAGAGTTTATGAAGAGGAAACAAATGGAAAATGGAATAAAGAGGATTTTTACGGAATATATAGTTGGGAAAGTTGTAAATTTAGAGGTGTTACTTTACTCTTTTCAAACTCTAGCCTCACATTCTTAGAGAGACCAGAGTTAGGAATAGATGACCTACCAACAAAATTATGGGATTTCGTTGTTAAGCAGAGTGATTATATAGTAGATTGCCACAACGAGTACTTAAAAGAAGAGATACCTTCTTCTATAACGAATCACTTAATTGAAGAGATAAATAAAATAAAAGAAATAAGAAAGACGGGGATTACCAGAACCCTTAAGTTTAACGTTAAAGAGAAGACTATTGAAGGATGTGAAGGGTTATGCAATAACAGAGTTATTACAATTGCGATTTCAGATGGAGAGAGAAAAGTTGGAATTGTTTATTTATATGCAAATAACGCTGACCCATCTCTGACTAATGCTATCCGGTCTAGGTTATCTAAATTAGTCGATATTCCATTACTTGTAACACCAGATGACCACAGTTGTACTGCTACTGGACTTAAGAATTTATATCTCCCAGCCCAACCTTGTGATAATCTCATAAGGGAAATTGAGGAACTTATGAAGGAAACAGTCTCTAATATGCAGGAGGTAGAGGTTTATTCTAGAAGTATAGATATTAGCGGTGTAAGAGTTATAGGAAAAGTGATTTCAAATATGGTTATAGCACTTGAAGAAGTAGGGGATTATGCATTAAAAACGTTTTGGATACCGTTAGTCTCACCAATACTTATCATACTAATACTTACGTTACTAACTCATAGCGTTATTAAACTCTAAAATTGCAGAGTCTACACTTTCCTTCCATTGCTTCAAACCGGAGGGGGAAGTTGGATAGTTTAAATAGAGTTGCTTAATTCTTTTCATATACTCAGCAACTGTCTTTAGCTTAAATAGGAGAGATGGCCTACCTAAACCCGCGATTATTCTCATAGCCTTTTCAGCTACTGAAAGATGAAGATCTCCTTTCTCGCTAGCTTCTAATAAATCCTCCTCTCTTATAATTTTCTTATTCATACCATAGTTAATATCATCATCAGTTAACCTCTGCAAAAACCTCCTAAATATATCTAAACTAGCTTGTTTAGCACCATACTCATTGATATAACAAATATTCATATTCCATAATCCTTTCTCTGAAAAATTGCCTGTCTCAAAGGCCGATAAAATCGTTTTTGCGGCACAATAACCCGAAATCATTGCTGATCCTTTACCACCACCATGAACTGGATTAACAGTATATGCTGAATCCCCTACAGCTATGATACCATTCCACACCATGGAATATAATGGTCTACGAGTAGGTACTAAAGCCCCACCTTTTACTAAAAGTTTACTTTTATCCACATCCGGAGCGTATTCGTCTAAGTACTTTTTGTAAAACTCGTGGACACTAGGGTATCCCATTCCACCTTGGATTCCCAATCCTACATTAACTTTATTCTTCCCCTTAGGGAAATACCACCAATATCCTCCGGGAGAGGCTCTCTGAGTTATGAATATACGCAAGTAATCGTAATCCTCAATGTCATCTTTTGTTAGTAAAACCTCCCTATATGCGATATCAGCATCTTTTTCATCTAAATCTTCAGATATTGGTAACCCTTGCGGCAATTTGCTTCTCACACTCCTAGAATAACCAGTAGCATCTACTATAACGTTTGCAAAGACAGTTATTTCCTCATTAGTACGTCTGTTAAATAAAACGGTCCCAATGACTTTATCTTTATCTAATAAAGGTTTCATTGCAGTCGTAAGATCCCATACTTCTACGCCTTTACTTTCAGCCTCCCTTAAAATCCTCTGATTATATAAGGGAGCGTTCAATTCAAATCCTTCCCCATTTACAGTCCATACTGTCTTCATATCGGGACTGTAAAGTTTAATTCCGTTAATCTTATTCTCTAACTCTTCACCTCTAGGGTAAGGCATGCCAAGCCTATCAAAGTGGGCTTTACTCACAGCGTCTCCACATGGTTTATCCCCAATTCTATTCCATGGCTTGCTATCAACTAGTAATACTTTTAAACCGTGTCCAGCCAAATGAAAAGCAGTTGAAGCACCAGCAAAACCTCCTCCTACAATTAGAACATCATATTTTAACTCCTTCAAAATTAATCACGTCTTATAACTTTCTCAATAAAGATTTTAAAATTCACTCATCTTCTACAGTAGTCCTTAATAAGACTGGCCTTTAATTGGTTAGGAAATGTTTCGAAGATCCTCTCTACTGTACTTTTGTTTTCATTATCGCAGTAAAGAAGCACACCATCAAATGAGTTTTTAGATAATAAATTGAGAATTTTACTCGTATCGTCTTTATTCCATAGATATAGCTCGTAACCTATATCTATGTTGTCAAGTATTGCCTCCCTAACGTAACTCACAAGCTCATGGTAGGGTATGTTAGAAACCACGTTTATTATTATCTTTTTATGACCACTGGCTCTCGTGTCTGTAAATACTTTTCTGAAAATATTTTCTAAATTTTCTGGGTTTGAACTTATGAGAGCTAATAATTGTGGCATAAATTTATGATTAATAATAGAGTATTAGTAATTTTTGTTGGTTTATGGAAATACCCAGTATTCTCTGATATACGATTTATTTTTACCGTGACAATAAATTATACGTGATAGCCCAAGTTATATATAGGAAGATAGATAAGGGGCTTCTAGCTAAAGTGAAGAAGTTAAGAAAGCTGAATTTAGAAATAGTCTTCACAAAGGGTGATAAGAATTCGATAGTTATTGACTCATACAAGATTTGGGATGAGGGTGATAATAATAACGTTATTGATGGTGTTTACGAAGTTAGGATATACGAGAAGGCTAAGGACTTCATATTGGGTGCTAGCTCTTAATCTGCCTTAAATAATGGTTAGAATCAGTAATTACTAAATAACCCCTTACATCTTGCGGATACTCTCTGGTAATACCACCAATGTATATAACCCTAGCTAATTTATCGATCTCAAGCCTTTTATATTGTGCTACAACAATCCAATCCCAAGGCCCCGCGCCCACATTTCTCCTCAATTGATCAACGTCACCCTGATGGCCATGTAAAATGTAATATTTTACAGAAGACACTTCCGCAATGTACATAGTAGTTCCTATGATTTCCTCTCTATACCTAGGCTCTGCCATAATACATTTTATTGCATGAGGATCCATATCTCCTTGAATATAAACTATCTGAGCCCATGGTGCAATACTCCTAATAACGTATAATACGTCTATAACCCTTGGACACTCATAGTCCCAGTAACATTGCGTAGTATCCCCGTCAAGCACTATGGTTTCTGGCTCCTCCTTCTTTATTATAGAAGATAACGTACTCTCGACGTGAGGTTCGGGAAAACGTATGTTGCCCATAACCAGTATTTTCACTAATATCCACCATACTCATTAAGCGATTTTGTAAAATATATTCTTATGACCAAACACTAACCATTAGAATTTTATACCACCCAAGAAATTAATACATGAACAAAGTTGGACACAAAAACTGTGGCATTAATTTCGCTATTACTTATACTATTACCCGTAGTGCCAGCTTACTTACTCAATTTCCCCGCATTCGTAGTAACTTCTACTATTGGACTAGTTATAGTATTATATATAATGGTTTCTAATAGAACATGGGAAGACTTAAAAAGTATGGTAGTAGGAACTTACTTTACCGGTGTATTTGCCGCAGGGATTACCTTGGGAATATTCTTCTCATTATATTCCAAACCTAGATTATTCGCTGAATTAGGATTAATTTTCTCTTTACCTTTCATAATACAATTTATATTATTATTAAGGAGAATATTACCTAACATAATAAAGAAAGATATTCTGTATTTCAGTAACGGCTATTTACCCCTTTTGATAGTAATAATAGTAGGAGCTATCATAGGAAGGTTTATAAGTTCCTTCTACTCTTTACTAATACTTTACAGTGGTACGATAGTAATAGGAATATTATTGTTTTTATACTTCAGGAAAGGTTAAAATTAAAAAAGGCTGGTTTTTATGACATATATTTTAGATGATGTAGATAAAAAAATTCTCAAAATACTTCAAGAAAATGCTAGAACTCCTTTCTCTAAAGTAGCTAAGATGTTAAATTTAAGTGAATCAACAATACATATGAGGATAAAAAGGCTTAAAGATAACGGGGTAATTAAAGGTTTTTATGTTGACATTAACCCAGAAGCAATAGGGTATAATATTATGGCTTTCGTCTTAATAAAAGCCGATCCTAAAAAATATGAAGAGATACTTAAAAGGATTACAGAGTTCAAAGAGGTCTTTGAAATTTTTGATGTTACTGGAGAATATTATGCACTACTTAAAGTAAGAGTTAAAAGTAGGGAGGAACTAGCGTCAGTATTAGATAAGATAGGAAACATGGAGGGTGTAACGTCTACTTATACAATGTTCGTTTTAAGAACTATAAAGGAGACAAAGACAATTAACTTTGACTAATCTGTGCGAGAGCTCTTCATCACGTCTTTCAGCCGGTTTTTTATTCTTCATTTCTTAATTTTCTTTATAACATACTCAACAATATATTTTGCTGGGTTAATCTTAGTAGCCTCATAAAAACCTTTCCATAGCGGTGCAGCATTAACTTCCAAAACTTTGTATCCCCCTTCTAAGTCTTCCACCACATCAATACCAGCGTATTCTAACCCTAAAGTCCTCATAGCTTTAAAAGCTAAATCCTCTAATGCCTTATCTGGTAATATTACTTGAGTTAACGCGCCTTGTGCAACATTAGTTTTCCATGAGGACTTATTAATCCTATAAACGCTTCCAAGTATCTTATCACCAACAAGGAAAACCCTTATATCCCTTTCGGGCTTTTTGACATACTTTTGAACATATACGGGTTGATTTGCAGTTAAAATTGCCTTAGCTACTCTAAACGCAATATCTGGATCAGAAACCCTTACAGAGCCCAAACCTAAACTACCCATTACTGGCTTGATTACAACATCTCCCCATTTATTCACCAATCTCATCACTTCAAAGGGATCCTCAACTATAGCCGTCTCTGGGACTGGGACTCCGGCTTTACTTAACTTAACGAGACTGTAAAACTTATCCCTTGCTATAAACATAGAATCCGGCTTATTTACTAGCACTACTCCTTGTAATTCCATGCTTTTTAAAGTGTCGAACCTCTTCACAAGCTGTTCAGTACTCGATATAAAACCTAAATTCCTAACAATTCCACCATCAAAAGAAACATCAATTCCACTGTAAGTAAATTCCATCCCTTTAGGAGTTATTATAGGATTTAGCCTGGAAATCCTAACATAAATTGCTGTATGCCCAGCGTTTTTTATTTCTAGTAACAATTGCTTAGAAGCTTCAGTAACCTTAGGTGCCTCATGAATAACAGCAATTTTAATGCCCTACCACCAATCATCACTCTGAAGACCTCGTTTTTATAGTTTATTATTACTGAAACTCTGAAATTCCTCACTTATGCCGGCCTCATTTAATAATCCGTAAGCTAAAAAAGAGGGTATTAGAATGGTTGTGTCTCTAAACCCCTCCTTAATATCTAACTTTTTGACAGTTGAAATATAATTTGTCACAGCATCATTATAAACTTCTTTAACATACTTCGGATAATCACTGCCTTTGAACTCATAAAGTTGCTTAGCGCTACCCACCAGCTCTTTAATCTCCTTCTTCTCATACTTAACACAGTCAATATAATCGTCTATAACTTGATATGCGATTCCTAAATACTTGCCTAAATCTAGCATTAAATCCGCATACTCCTCTTTATTTGCTGAAAACGCTGAAAGCATTGTAGAAAGTTTGAAGAGACTAGCTGTTTTTAACTCAATAGTTTCTAAGTAATTTTTCGGAGAACCGTACATATCTTTTAAAGCACCTATAGCTGTATCCCTCCACAAGTCAATACTGAGCTTCAAAGCCCTTTCTCCGTAACTTGAGATCATGTTAAGTGCAGTCGGAATTAAATAGTTAGTAATGAAAATAACCCGCCTATTAGTATAAACAGCCCAAGCAGATGCAACACCCCTCCTTACAGTATCATAATCAACAATATCGTCTAAAGCCAAAGAGGCAGAATGTAATATCTCAGTGGCTAACGCGGCCTTGTATGAATTTTCTAGTTCTCCACCTAAAGCCTCAGTGAAGAACATGGTAAGCGTAGCTCTAAATCTCTTCCCGTCTTTTAAAATGTATTTGCTTACCTCTAAGAGTTCCCATTCCTTAATACTTGCTAAATAATCCTCTATTAGCCTATCGATTATCTGCTTACTCTTTTTCCAATAAAAAGCGAAATCCACGTTATACTCCTCCTTTTAATTGTTTATATACATATGTTAAAAGAATTAAATAAATTGGAGCTAACAAGGGGTCAACATCAAATATAATTTCTTTAACGTTAAATCCTTCTCTCCTTAAAGAGAATTCCCTCCTCCTCACTACGGTTAAATCCGCAGTAGTGGTAATAAATATAATCCCATCCGATTTAATAAAATCCTCGTAATTACCGACTTGCCTTCCTAAATATTTTTCTAATACTCCCCTAGCTGGTGATAAGATAGGAGAAAGGACTATGCTTCCAGAGAAATCGAACTGTGAAATCTTATTCTTTAACCAATCTTTCAAAGTAGATAAATTTGCTAATTCTTTCCTTATTTCTTCTGCTCTTTTATTACGAGAAAGAGAGGAAATTTTATTAATAATTGATAAAGACAGATTAACCTCACATAAATCATCAGAAAAATTAATAACCTCTACTTTTCCCTTCTTTTTAACGTTTTGATTACAAGAGACTAAATAACCGTAACCGTTTAATGCCCACATAACATCCTGGAAATCATGAATATCATTAATATCATCCAAAAACGCTAAAACATAAGCGGGTAAATCGACATAGGGACTTTCCATAAGTAGAAACTCCTCCAGTTTTATCAGCCTCACTGACTTCTCGAGAAGCGAATTTAAAGACCTTGAAAGTGTATAGGCCTCTAACTCAGAACTTTTATTATAAATGACAACAAAGTTGCCAGAAAAATCAAAAGGCAAATCGTAGAGCTTTAGACTAAGGCTGTCTTTAGGGACTGGCAACAGCTACACTCCCTATCATCAGGTTTATCTGGTAGCCTACTTATAACTTCATACAATAATTTCCTAGCCTTCTCTGTGTTCTCACTCATAACCCTAGTCACTTCCTCAGCAGTTACTGGAATATCAGCAAAAACGTCATAATCCGTAACCATACCTATAGTAGCATAGCACATTTGAGCTTCACAAGCTAAATTCACTTCCGGCACTAAGGTCATACCTATTATATCGGCCTTAAATACCTCTTTCCAAACTTTACTTTCGGCCCTCGTTGAAAACCTAGGCCCCTCAATACAAATATAAGTCCCACTCTCATGGACAGTTATACCTAGATCCTTAGCGGATTGAATTATGAGCTTCCTTAAATGATTACAGAACGGATCGGCCATTGAAACGTGAGCAACTACTGGGCCGTCAAAGAAAGTGTACTGCCTCCCTTTAGTCATGTCAATGAACTGGTCTGGTATTACGAAGTCACCAGGCTTGTAGTCTAACCTCAAGCTGCCGACTGCAGAAACCGAAATGACCCACTTTACACCTAACTCCTTTAGAGCCCATATATTAGCTCTATAATTTATCTTATGTGGCGGAATTCTATGTCCCCTACCGTGTCTAGGTAAAAAAGCGACTTTCTTACCCTTGACTTCACCTATAGTTATATAATCACTGGGCTCACCGTAAGGCGTATAAATCTTGATCTCTTTCACGTTTTCAAGTATTTTAGGATCATATAACCCAGAACCACCTATAATACCGATTGAGGCCTTTTCTTTTATTTCAATCATCACACATTTGTTAACGTGCAAGTATAAAAAGTATAAACCATAAAATTGATAAAGTTTAATTTATAGATGTCTTGGGAGTTAACTTGGTTAAGATAAAGGTAAAGGTTGTAACATGGGATGAGGTAGTAGAATGGTCTACTAAACTAGCTGAAATAATAAAAGAGGACAAATTTCAGCCAGATGTAATTATAGCAATTGCAAGGGGAGGATTAGTACCAGCGAGAATACTCGCAGACATACTAGGTGTAATGGACGTTTTAGCTATAAAAGTAGAACACTGGGTAGAAACAGCATCGCA
The DNA here is from genome assembly GCA_028277025.1 of Sulfolobaceae archaeon. The sequence continues at coordinate 5,073 of JAPYVG010000024.1, read as the reverse complement.
CGTACCAGAGGCAAAAATAAAATATCCCTACAAAGTCGATTTAAGTGGAAAAAAAGTATTAATAGTCGATGACATTACAGATACTGGAGACAGCGTATTACTTGCAAAGAATTATGTTCAGAATAGTTTCAACCCAGCTGAAGTAAGAACGGCTACAATGCAACACATAGAGCCTACATCTAAGGCAAAACCTGACTACGTTGCCTACCTTGTTAAGGAGTGGGCTTGGTTCATGTACCCGTGGAATTACTGGGAGGATGAAATAAACTTAGTAAAAAAGATAATAAGCGAAAGTGGTCTTGAAGATTTAGAGAAAAAATTTGAGGAAAGTTATGGTATTAAACCACCAATACCTTTGCCTAAGATCTTAGATGAGATGAAGAGAAGAAAAATACTTCAGTAAATTCTATATCTTAATTTACCTATTGCACCACCAAAAGTCTTCTTTACCCATTCGGCATCTGGTAATTCATCGCCTACAACGAATACCTTAGTACCATATTTTTCAGCCTCTTGTGCAAGCTTCTCTAATTCACTACCTGGCTCGTCATAAATTACAAGGGAATCCACAGCACCCATCTGTAAAGCTTTTCTTATCTCCTCAATACCGTAAACCACCATTCCATCGTCTTTAGAAATATGATATTTTAACTCCTCTAATAAGTTTTGAACTTGGACGTATTTGTGAGCTTTTAGAATATCTTGTGCTTTCATTACCATTTCTTTTAGCCCTACCTCACCTTGGTCTGGGACATCGAAAAGAGGTTGTAGTATAAGCTTCTTAATACGGTAATCTATATAATCAGAGTCATAAAAGTCCTTCTTAGCATAGCCGGGCCCTCCTAATAAAACTCCCTTCATTTTTCCAGACTCAATAAAGGGTAGAAAGTAAGAGTTCACCTTTTCTCCTACTTCCTTTAAGAAATTCTGGTACATTTCCTCTATAATCCTATCGATACGCCTTTGTGACTGCCCACCCATCATATGTTTACCCGGTACAAAACCCTCAAACTCATCAAGGACTTCAATCCTAGTACCCTTCAATAAGCCTATAGTAGCATAATCTCTTTCAACAACTATTAGACCGTAAACATCACTCTCCTCCACCATGTCTTCTAAGAACTCCAGATGAAAATATTTGTCTGTTCTATAGAAGAATAATGGGACTTTCTCAGGTGGAGAGAAGACAAAGCATTTGGATTCTTCCGTATCGAAATTTTCACCGCAGAAAATTACTAGACCGTTATCTGGAACTTTAGGAATTTGAGTAAGTCTATCAATTGCTGATTGAATTGCAGAAGTTACTGCATCTCTAGTCCTCTTTAACTTTATGTTTTGTGCAATTGAAGCTTCTTGCCTTAATAGATTTAGCACGTCTGGTATTGGTCTTCCAGGCGGAATATAAAGAGAGAGGAGGACTGTTGCGGGGGCACTCCATTTCTTTAACTCACGTATAAGAACTTTCAACTCTTGTTTACTTATTACATACTTATCAAAGACTCATCCCTTATCAATAATTATAGTGTAATAACACATTTTAAAAATTGACCCCAAAGCTGAGATAAGATAAACTCACGTAAACTTTTAATCTGTAAAGAAACTATGTATAATTGTGCGGGGGTGCCCGAGCAAGGTCAAAGGGGGCGGACTGAGGCTCCGCTGGCGTAGGCCTGCGTGGGTTCAAGTCCCACCCCCCGCACTTTAATACTAATACATTCCTTTACGATTTGATCTAAAGAACCAACATAACGATCCCTTCTCTGACCACCATCACCCTTCTCTATTAAGTAAACATAATACTTACCCTTAACCTCACGAATCCTTATATCACCAAATGTGAAAACCTTATTACCCATTCCTCTCCCACTTTATATTTTACTCCGATAACTCATGATAAAATCATAGTTAAAAATGCATAGAGATTTTCCAGTTAAATCCTATTTCTCATAAACGGGCAGAAATTGTACTCAACTTATAGGCTTTAACTACACATTACTACAAAATTAAGTTCCATTACTATAATGGATCAATTTTTCTTTCGTATAGTGAAATTTAATAATATTTTCTGAGAGATCAAAGTATGTGATAAAACAACTAATAATGTTAATACCAGCTACAATAATAGCGTTTTTAGGCTCACTATATATGTTCTTTATCTCTACAACAGAAATACAACATTTACTAACCTTTACCTATTTCCTTACATCAATATTGTCAGCGTTCTTGCTTTTCAGATGGAAATATAAGACCGTAGGAATAATTTACACAACAATAGCATTATTCTCACTCGCATTTTCAATCTACATGATATACAAGACCTCCACATTCCTTTTAGCATTTTTAATATTCCCCTCACTTTCCATTTTCTCAATCCTTAAGCGAAACTCTGCTTTGTATATATTACTCGTAATTTTAACCTTTCTAGCAACACCGATTGCACTATCAAATTATTATGTCCTTCTAATGTTATGGGGTAGTTACTTCTTAGCAACTGGAATTCTTTCTATAGTAAGCATACCGGTAAAATCTTTCTCATCAAAGTTCTTCAAAATCCAAGTCAATCCTCAACAAATTCCACAACAAATCACAAAACAGAAAGGTAAAATTGTATTTAACTTAGACCGTGAAGTTAACACTGAAATAGAAATTGACAACTTAAGTTATATCTTAAAAGGGAAGACCTTCATTTATACAACTGATAAACCGGTAAGATGGAAGATAAAAGCCATCAAACTCAAGGGAAAAGCTTTAATCCCATCTCCTTCAGAGGGTATAGCATACCCCAACCAAAGGGTTTTAATAACGTTCAAAGAAATTAGTATAGCTAACTGGGATCCAAATCTGTGGGTTGGTAAGACCTTATATAATTACAAGGTCTTGAACGTTGTGGGAACTGGTGGGAATGGTTACGTGCTCAAGGGAGAATTAAATAAAAAGCCTTATGCTATTAAAATCCCTAAATTTTCCCCTCACAGTCTACAATCTCGCTTTCCTTTTCGGATCTAACATCAGAAGCATTCAACCTAATTAACCTTAGCAATAACGAGAATTTAGTAAGATTATACGCTATAATTGCTGACTTAAATATGTTAAAATTAATAGAAAGTGGTGATGTTGAAGCTTATTTAAATTCACCACCAATGATCGTAATGGAGTTCATGGAAGGAGGGAGTTTCATGGACTTAATACAAAACCCGCAAATAACGAATAGTGTGTTCTGGAGGAAGATTGTTTATAAGGTAATTTTGCAGACCGCAAGTGGGTTAAAGTACATGCATTCATTAGGTTACGTTCACTTAGACGTCAAACCTCAAAATATCTTTTTCCCTCAAAAAATGGGTAACACTGGAGAAAGTGTATATAAGTCTTTAAAGGTTAAGCTTGGGGATTTAGGGGTCGGACTTTCATTGAGGTTTCATGAATTTGTATTCAACCTCTCGTCCTCATTCCCCCTTGTCCGGCTCCCCATGCCGTCTACGGGAGCGGTAGTTAAACCACTCCCTTCAAGGACATAGGGAGCCTCATCGAACCCATCCTCCCCCTCACATTGCTCATCGAGTTCACAGTAGGGCTCTCTTCTACATTTTAGTATGTAACTACAAAATTTATAAACTTTCATGAGAAGAGCTAGGAATGTTAATGATATTACAGAAGTTATGGGATTTCTCGTTAGGTGTAGCCTTGAAGTCAAGGCAAAATCTAATAACTGCTGGATATTAAATGACATAAAATTCACGGCTTATCGGAAACTGTTAACAACGGCAGTGCTGTTAAAATAGGAGGTAAAATTAATCAGATCACCCCAGAGTATGCCCCGCCAGACCAGTTAGAGAATTTAATTAATGGAAGAGGAGCTGACCCTAAGATGGATATATTCGCGTTAGGAGTTACAACGTATGTGGCACTAACTGGTAAAAATAATAGGCCAGATTTACAAACCTTCACTTCGGCTGTGGACGAATATATTAATGGAAATGTAGGTAACGCGGTGAGATTATTAAATCAAGCTAAAATACTGTTGAGCAGTGACTGGGTTAATTTAAACGTTGAGAGAGAAGTTAGCCAACTTATTACCAGAATGTTAGACATAAACCCGCAAAATAGACCATCAGTTGATGAGATAATTACTATTCTCTCAAAATACGTATAACTTTTTACACCCAAAAAAGTAAAATATTAATAATACACAAGTAATTATTTAGTTGAATGCTCATATTTATCAATCCTAACAATAGAGAGTATGTTAGTGAATACGTTGATGTTTTATCTAAATTGCCAGTTAACATTATAATTTACAATCCTAGAATAAAAATTTTAGATCTTGAAAGAGTTTTAGTAGAAATGGAATTTGAGGATATAAAATTAAATCTCAATTTAAAGGACTTAATTGAACTTGTTTTAAACAAGAAGGTTAAAATTGGGAAATATGAGATAGTATATAACCCAGAATTAAACTCCATTTTCACAATCGAAAAAGGAGGAAATATTTTGACAAGACTATTCAGAAAAACAGAAACCTTATTTGTTGAAAACAGTAGTATATTTGAAAGTAATAATAAATTAGTATTGTATAACGGTGAAAAGGTAATATCAATTTACTCCTTAAACGGATTAAAGAAGGCAAGTTCTATTTTAGATCTACTCAAAGAATTTAACTGTAATAAGAGGGTTTATATTTACGCCGACAAGATAGACTCGATAAGAAAGTTTAAAGATGAGATAATAAGAAAGTGTATAGAAAAAGGAACCAAAAAAGACATAATAAAAATACTAGTTAACAATGATAAAATAATTGTAATGTAGGTTATCATTTAGATTACTATTTTCACCTTTATCAGCTTATCATATTCATTAATAATTATAGAATTACTCTTTAATTATCTCTATTTATTAGTATTAATGATCTGGGTATTCTTAGTTATAAAGTTCACCCTAGAACAAGTCACAAACAGCAGTTATGGGACTTTAACGTAACTTAAAGATTTTCATCAGTCCAGGCGGTCCGCCTAAATAACGTTCAACGAACTTGAGAAACGCCTCCACGCTCCTCAGGTTAAGCTCACTCACCAGTTC
>JAPYVG010000107.1 GCA_028277025.1 Sulfolobaceae archaeon | reverse complement strand
TTTTAGCATCATTCTTATCACTCTTCTTACCCCTAAAACCCTTGAACTTCTTGAGTATAAAGGGATTAATAATCCTAACATCATACTCATTATTCAAGTACTTTGCTAGGTTAACGTGGTAAACTCCAGTACTCTCAATACCCACTTTGCAACCCTTTGGCAAAATCTTCCTTATCTCCTCATAACCCCGCTTATCATTAGTAAACTCATAGAGTTTACCTTGAAAATACATGATTAATTTATCTTTTGATACATCTATCCCTGCGACTGGGGCCTCCAATTATACTCACCCTTATGTTTTATTCGGGCTTTTTGCCCAACTTCCGGTCCGAATTGGAGGCGGCCAAGCTCCCCATCGGGCTTTAAGCCCAGGGAAATCAACGGCCTACACCCCAGTCAGATCTGTATTACACAGATCTGACTAATATGTTTTATATAAGGGAAATAAGGGGAATGAGGACGAGAGGTTGAATCATGAAACCTCAATGAAAGCCCGACCCCTCAAAGGAGAGTAATGTAGCAGATGTTACTTGCCTATTCATCAAATGGAGGGTAACAAATAGTATGTTCTAAATTATAAAATAAATAATTTTAACAAGAGACAACGAGTTCTCACTTATGGACAAATATTTGTTAGCACTTCTAGGAGAGGCCGGAGCGACGGGTCTAGCTAAGGGTATTTATATAGTTAGGAAGGAGGAGAGGTTTAAGAACGCGTATTTAAATGAGTTATCTCATTGGAATTATTTCAAAAAATTTAAGTCTAGCAAACTAGAGCTCCCCACCTACTCTTTGTTACTAGTACTAGGTGTTATAATAGGTCTATTGGGGCTTAAGGTTATTAGGAAAGTGGTGAATAAGGTAGAAGAACAGGCGCTAAAATTTTACTATGAGAACTTTGAAATTAAAGGGGAGATTGCGAAAATAGTTGAGGACGAAAAGCATCACTTTATTAATTAACTATGCGAAGACAAAAGGTACAATCCATATTCTATTAGTGCAAGCGAGAATGACATAAATATTATTATTACTAGTAGAATTTTCTGTACTGTTAATGTTTTATATGATAAGGATTTAATTACGTTATTTTTTCTCAATTTATATAATTTAATTTCAGTAAAAAAGAAGATATAGAGTGATATCATTAGTAAAAACAACAATATTCCATTTTGTACTGAGTCCGTTACATTAAACACTTAAAATCACTCAATTTTAACAGTTGTTATGTCAATATCCACGTATTATATCCAATCTCGTTTATGTAAACTTGATTAAGCCCGCCACTTTCATAATACCAAACTATTGCCTGAACCTGAGATGGAGGAGGATAGTAATTAGCTACGAAATACCAGTAAACTATAGAGTATAACTGATTCTGTGCATGAGATATTATCCACTTCAGATTATAAGTATTGTTGAATAAGGGCCCGTTTTCAAGTAACTGATCAGTGATGTTATATATAGGTGCGTTTGATGAAGATTTACTCTGTTCAGTAGATAAAACTGCTTGGGATATGAGATTTGTAGAAGATGAATTACCGAACTGTATTATGGAAGCGAAACCGTTACCGCTTGAAACACCTACAGGGGTAAATTGCTTTTCAGCGATACAACTACCATTTTGATATAGTGTAATTAGCATTTTCAAATTAGGACCAATTAACTGCGAACCAGTGCTAAAATTGAGGAAATACCAATCACCTTGAGTCAATTTATTATATATTGGAGCTACTTCATATAATACTAGGCCTTTAGATTTATAAGTAGTTTGGTTTACATATAAAGTTGTACCCTGTGTGTAAAATACAAATGATACATTCTCTCCCCCGGAAGAGACAAGATTGAAAGTAATGTTGAATAGCATCGACTTGCTATTGGATATTTCATATGGATTAAACCATAACCCGAATACTAAACCCTTATTACTAGAAAATATTAATGGCGGATTCAAGTTTAATTGTTGGTTACATGCTGTATACTTACCAGAGCCAGTAGTTACAAATGCTCCAATTCCGGAGTCAAGCGGAGTAACGTAAGTGTAACCTAGTCTGTAATAATGATTATTTATATTTACTAGAACCCATAATACTATAATTTCATCCCCGGTAACATTAGCACTTACTAGGAAAGGTTGGTTGTTAGTAACTACATATCCTTGTCCTTTTACAGTACCTAACAACTCACCGTCAGGTAGATAGACGTTTCCAGATATAGGTAACGAGTTACTCACGTTTATTACAGCATTTTGAACTCCGTTAGGAACGTAAAGATAAAGATTAGGATTTGGATTGGTGACGAACGGATATATGATAAGTTGACCTTGGTTAATGTCGTAACCTTTTACACTTACAATGGCTAAAAAGGAAACATTGTAGATTATAGAGTTTCTACTTATATAGGAATAAAACGTCAATGCAGATATAGAAATCTGAATAGATTTAGAAAAAGATTCAAGAGTATTTATGTATAATAAATTGGAGTTAGTGTATGAAATGTAAATTGAATAAAGACTTAAAGCCACGATAGAAATGAGAATGGTTGCCACAATAAACATCATATTTACTATCGCTGTTCCCATGACTTTTTTGTCGTAAAATTTATATTTATATTTTTCGAGTTAGAAGTAAAGTGAGTTTGCGTTATGCCCGAAAGTGTTGTGCAAACAATGATCATCGTTATAGCCGTGATGGTTCTCGGTTTAGCTATATTTGGATACACTTCCGCTTTCTTGGCCCCCACCGAGGCTTTCACAATAGCCGAACAGCAGGCTGCACAAATAGCCGCCCAAACTACTATATCACCAGGTCCCTTGTTGGTATCTTCTAACGGAGTAGGAAGTGTGGTAGTTGAGGCTTATGATCCTTCCTACTCCGGTAATTATACCTTATACGTATTCCTCATTCCCTCTTATCTCGTTACTTCCGTAGGTGAGGTTACACCCAATTCACCAGTTGTCGATAACGTATATTTCACAGTTTATTTACCCAATAAAATACAAGCTTCTACAATTACAGGGACTCAAATATATGACATCAACGGGAACGAGCTGTATCAAGGAAAGCTTTCGGTCTATTCAATACCCGCAAATACACCAGTGACTATAGACTTGTATAATGTACCTAATCAAGGGAAAGGGTACTATATAGTAATATGGTTGATGGTTAACTACGGGTCATATATGTTCAGAGTAGGATATGCATACACCGGTTTACCCTCTTCTACGGGGTGATGAAATTGAAAGCAATAGCTACCTCGATTGCATTAATTATATTTCTCATTATTTTACTTTCAGTCCTAATTCCAGCATTCTTCATTCTTTATAACACTCCTTATTACTCCGATCAAGGAAATATTGCTGCACAAGCTTATCAGGAAGAGAAGGACTTACAGTTAAATAACATACTCAAAGGGAATCCCTTAATATACTACAGTTCTGGTACCTCACCTTACGTAGAGATAAAAGTTCAAACTGTTCAAACGCCGATGAATATAACTCAGATTTATTATTTCAACGGTACGATGTGGGTTCCCGCACTTAATAACAGTATAAATGTGGATAGCTCCATGATTATACCTTTACCAAAAGCTGCTTTTAATGAACCTATTATAATAGTAACGGGGATGTCAAACATACTTTACCTGAATCCAAATACCTCTACTACTACATCTGCAGTTGCAGGCCCGATAGGAAAAGTTCCCGTGTACGTAGTAGCTCTAGCTCTTAATAAGACTCCAAATGGTTACGTTACTATTCCTGTTAACACTTGCGTTCAGTTTGGAGGAACTTTAATGGATACACCTTTCATACTTTACGTAAACCCTGGGACATATAGTCTAGTCGCAAAAGATCAGCAGATATTCCTAAGCCAGTACGGACTTACGGGTGGCTTCCTTAACTGGTCTGTAGCTGGTTACGGAACACTATCTTCAGCTGATTCACCCTCAACAACGTTAACAGTTAGTGGACCGACTATAGTGACACTTCTATATAACACATCATTGAAACACTATAAAGTCGTTATTCAGTTTAGTTTGCAAAATTACAATACGCCTCTGCCTATTGAAGGGACTACTATTGATCCCAACACTGGTGCTCTTTTGACTAACGTGAATTCGTCACTAACTGTTTACGTGGATAATAAACCTTATTTGATAAACTATACACATCCGTCTATAACTTTAGAATTAACGTACGGTTATCATACCGTAAGCTACCCTACAAGTATGTATCTAATGTTTAACTATACGTTAGGTAAAACCACTATTCCATACGGGGAGATAATACAATACACAATTTTTAATGTGAAAAGCAGTAACGAAAGTGGTATAATAATCTGTAATGACCACGAGTTTAAAGTAGAATCTAACGGGACAGTATATATTGCGTTCAAGCCTACCGTTTACTACTATCTAGTCATGGTAAACAATAGTTTTTCTTTACCTCAAGGCGTTAAACTAATATCGAATAGTTCTCCGGTTCTTGGAGATATTGCGGCATGTCTCCTAAATGCTAGCGTAATACCTCCCAAAGGTAGTGGTGTACCCTCTCAAGTTCTTGCTTTAGGTCCAAGTAAAGACTATACTTATGGGATGTTATACTTACCTAATGGTACTAACATAACAGTGACTTACTTCTATCTCGATCAGATTGTTGGGAAATATACATTATTATTACCACCGCCATTTCAAGAAGAAACATTTCAATCTTTACTATCTAAACCACAATTTTTCGTAGTAAAGAATGCGACTTACATCTTGCAAGGTATATATTACAAGTATTACTATAACCCATATCAAAATGTGTATTTACCTTCAATCTTTGTTTATTCACCAACTATGATTACGGTATATTCTGTATGGGAATGGGGAGGAAATCCGCCACAAGGGGGGTAGTCAGATGGTCGGACCATTACTACGTAAAAGAGGTTTAAGCTCTGCAATTGCGATTTTTATTCTCATAGTAATTATTGTGTCGTTAGTAGTACCGTTCTTATTTTACTTACAATATATGAGGCAGAATACTCAAGTCACTGGTGCGATAGTTAATAACTACTTAACTTTAAAGCAATTACAATATAAGTCGGTAATTAGCGGCCATCCTGCAATTTATTATTTGGGAGGTACACAAAAAGGTTCAATAATATTTGAATACACTAACGGTACATTCGTCCCTCCTATTAACTTGACTATAACTGGAATATTATACTTGAATAACGGGGTGTGGCAAAACATTACTACATATAAATATCCGATTGTCATTAATTCTTCACAGTCTATAGAAATACCTTCATATG
>JAPYVG010000106.1 GCA_028277025.1 Sulfolobaceae archaeon | reverse complement strand
TAATTATCGTATGCACTAATGACTTTTTCTATAAATCTCTTGTGCTCAGCTAAGATCCATTGGTCAATAGTGTTTAAGGTTAGAGGTTTTTCGAACTTCTTCTTTCCTATGAAGGGATATGAAAGTCTTCCAGCGTTCCACAACTTTTGAAGTAGCAGTTTCTTCGCCTTTACGGTTTCCCATTTGAATGGAAAGTCGTCTCCTATTCTTGCATCTAATAATGTAAGCCTTATTGCATCGGCACCAAATTCGTCTATCCTATCCAGTGGATTAACCACGTTCCCTTTACTTTTACTCATTCTAGTTCCGTCGGGTCCTAACACCTGCCCATTAATTAGTACCTCTTTAAACGGTATATTCCCAGTTAGCATGAGAGTTCTGAAAAAAGTGTAAAATAACCACGTTCTTATGATATCCGTCCCTTGTAACCTTATTGATGCAGGGAAAGTCCTCGAAAATCTATTCTTGTCGGTGTAAAAACCAGTTAGGTAAATCACTGTAACGCTGGAATCGATCCATACATCAGCTACATCGGTTATTGGCTTTAAAGGAAGACCACATTTAGGACATTTATCTACAGGAGGAGAGATTTTCGTAGGATCTATTGGGAGTTGTTCTTCTTTAGCGGGGACTAGATGCCCGTTGTCACAATACCAGAACGGTAAGGGTGTTCCATAGACTCTTTGTCTGCTTATGTTCCAATCCCATTCCAAGCTATTGATCCAGTCTTCAAGATAATGAGACATTCTGGAAGGAATGAATTTCATTTTTTTATATTCTTCTAGCAATTGTGATTTAAACGGCAGAGTTCTTATGTATATTTGTTTCTTTGTAAGGAACTCTATAGGAGACAGACAGTCGCTTCTCTCAGTATGAGATAAAACGTTGTGCTTGATATTCTCTACTTTCACTAAGTAACCTTGTTGTTTTAGTATTTCCACCATCTTCTTTCTGGCTTCGGTGACCTTCAACCCGTCCAACAACCCGTTAGTGTTTTTCATTCTGCCTTTCTCGTCTAGCAGTTCTGTTACAGGTAAGTTGTACATTAATTGCCACTTTATGTCTTGAGGGTCTCCGTAAGTGCTTATCATTACTGCACCAGTTCCGAATTCCTTTTCCACAGACTTATCGGCAATTATTTTTACCTCTTTATTAAACACGGGAACTATAACCGTTTTTCCTATCAAGTTCTTGTATCGTTCGTCTTCCGGATGTACTGCTACAGCTTGTGTTGCTCCCAATAATTCAGGTCTGGTTGTTGCTATTATTATATCTCCACCATCCTTGAGAGGGAATCTAATATAAGCTAGAATTCCTTCTTTCTCAAGGTATCCTACTTCACTTTGAGCTAATGCAGTCTCGCACTTAGGACACCAGTATACTGGGCCCTCCTTCATTTCTATTAGTCCGTTCTCAAACATCTGCAGTAAGCTTTTCTGTATTACTCTTCTATACTTTTCTTCGTAAGTTCTGTACTCAAATCTTTCCCACTCTGGTCTGTAGCCAAGTCTAATCATAGCTTCTTTCATTCTCTTAATCATATCCTCTGTCCACTCAATGCATTTTTTGAGAAACAGTTCCCTGTTATCCTTAGGAATACCGAGCTTGTACTGGACTTTCAGCTCGGTAGGTAACCCTTGTGTGTCCCATCCCTGAGGTAAAAGCACATTATATCCTTGGAGTCTCTTAAGTCTCGCTATAGTATCAGCAATGGAAACCCAATATGCGTGACCCATGTGAAGTTCTCCGCTCGTGAAAGGCGGAGGAGTATCTATAACGAAGGTGGGCGATTGCGTATCCTCATCCTTAAACCTGAAGACTTTCTCCCAAAACTCTTGGCTTAACCAGATTTTTTGCCACTTTAACTCAATCGACTTAGGATCATAATGCTTAGGCCATTCTTCCATCTTTTTATTAATCTCCTCCTGTGTTAGCATTGTTTCACCTATTTTACCACTATTTTATAAGGTATGAGGTTAAAAATTGTTGGAAATGAAGATTGCAGTTATTGGTGGTGGAGTATCAGGATCACTACTAGGTTACTTGTTAAAGGCTAAGACAAATCATGAGGTAAAGTTATTCGATGTAATAAACAAGTATGTTAAACCTTGCGGAGATATAGTACCTAACGTTTTTTCTACTCCGTATCCTTGGGAAGTCAAGTTCGGGATTAAGAGGTTCGCTTTTTATATAGATGGGGAGAGAGTTTACGACGTAGAATATAGGCATACGAAGTGGTTAGTAATAGACAAATGGAAATGGATTAATGACATGCGTAAAAATTTAGGTTTTAACCACGTAAGTGAATTTAGAAAAGAGGACTTTGATCTAGTCATAGACGCTAAGGGTCCATATGATATGGATAGGGATGTAGTGTACACGACAAGGGCTATTATAAAGACTGATAAATTTACTGATGAAGCTATTTTTGAGTTCGATACTAAATACACGGGTTTTTATTGGATATTCCCAGCTGAAGAAGGGTTACTTAACATAGGAGCTGGTTTCATAGAGTATAAAAACTCAAAGGAGCTCTTACTTAAGTATATGAAAGAGAGATACGGTAATTTCGAATTGTTAGACATGAGAGGTGCTCCTATTTCCATTTCCCCAGTCCATAATAAGGTTGGAAGAATAGGTGAAGCTAGAGGGTTAGTCTTTCCTCTGAGCGGTGAGGGAATTAGGCCCTCTGCTATTTCTGCAATAAAGGCTTATGAGGTACTATCGTACGACTTTAATAGGTTTGAAGAGAGATTAGACTCCGCTTTGAAAAGCTTAGAGGACAGTATTATGTTACAGCATAAAATTCTTTTGTTATACAGAAAAAGTGGGTTATCTTTAAGGAAGGGTCTCTTAAAATTCTTGTTTAAGAACGAAATTCTTATAGACGCTTATTTAGAAGATAAATTAACTCCTGAAGGTATAACAGAGTCAGCGAGGTTTGTGAAAAGTGGAGGTATACTTAGAAAATAGTAAGAGTAAGACCGGTAAGCATGCAATAAGGAGTTTACTTTACACCTTGGAGAACGGTAAACTAGTAGAATATAAAACCGTTAAGGTAAAGAGTAAAGTTCCTCCCACTTACAAGATAGGAGATAGAACGTTAGTTATAATACCAGATAAGGGAATTTTCATACATTTAGTTTTCTTAAAAAATCTAAAAAATAAGGTAAGGGGAAAGGTCACGGTCTATAAAGATGGTAATGTAGTTTCTGAATTCAATTATAGAAAATTAAAGTTAAAACTAGTGAAAGGAGAGCCAACCTACGCCGAGCAAGTTAGAGCCCTATTTGAAGAGCTCAAGATCCCGATTAAAGGAATTAACATAAAGCTTCCTAAGGGGTGAGATTATTTTTGAAGTGGAATACACTATACTTCCTTCAGATCCATCTAATGTTCTGAGAAGCACATATGCATTAGAACTTATTGAGAAGGAGTTAAAGGAGATCTGTAATGTTGTAAAAGCGGGAGCTTCGCTACTCTGTGCTCCTTCCGCTGATGTTTTGGTGTTAGTATTTACCTCGTTTAATGAAGGGAGACAGCTTAATGTTCGTTTAAAGGTTCAGTCTCATAATTCTCAGTCTTTAGTTAATATCTTATCCCAGCTAGCTACCAGACTCAGAGAACAAGGTTACGTAATGACTTTAGCTACTTCCTCCAGCATCTTCAGGTAAATTTGTTTTATCTCTTCATCGTCTGTTATTTCCTTTTTCATCTCAGCTACGATATTACATAGGTAAGTGTGTATCCTCGATTTGCATAAAACTCCTTTCACTATTCTGTAAGAGTCGTTCTCAATATTTAATTCCACATAAATGACATTGTTAATGCTATTAGTGACTTTTAGTTTTTCTGTATTATTAACTATTAAATCTGTGTCCGCATAAAAAAGATTTCCAATTAATACGAGATCTTTGTTATTGAATAGAATTTTCTTAAACTGTTTGGACAAGTTCGCTCCCACAGTAAGGACATCTATACTTTAAACCCCTCGCATCAGCCTCACAGAAATAGGCCCTATACTTCTTTTCGCACTTTGGGCACTTATATACTATATCAGTTCCCATCTTTAATTTTCTGTTACATATTCTACAGTAAACTTGAACCCATCCTATATGTCCGTAAGCTGTGCTTCCTCTGCCTTTAATACTCATGCGATATACTACCTTCTATCATGTATTTATATTTATCGTAAGGATAAGGTGTTACCTTTTCCTCCAAGAGTAACTATTATTAGGAGAAGATTATAAATATAGTAGGAATAAAAAGTGCAGGCTGTAGTCTTGTATTATAAATTGGAACCAGTAGAGTTACTCCCTGGTCTAATCGGTTATAAAGTTGCTAAAGAGAAGGAAGAATTAGTTAACGTTAAAGATGAAGAAGAGGCAGAAAAAACTACTTCTCAAGATACTTCCCATATGTCTCTCGTTATAGCTAATAAATTTAGAGTAGTTAATACTCCAAGTTTAATGAGGTACACTTTGCCTGAACCCTTGAAGTTACTTAGGATCGGTTATCCTAAAGATCTTCAGAATGTGGAATCAGTGGGAATGGAGTATCTTACGTTCTTTGATAAGGATTATAAACTAATAGGGGTGGATATCAATGAGAACTTTGATAAACCTTTTGTAGTCTTAGATTTTGAGAACGGATTTACTAAGATAATATCTAAAGGAGAAATAAACTCTAAGCCTAAGGGAACTAAGGAGTCAACAGCTAAAAAGTCTAAAAATAAAGCTAAGAGTAAGAAAAAGAAGAGTGCTAAGAGAGCTGGTTCAAGACAAAAAGCTAAGAGCAAGAGTGCTAGAAAGAGTTGAGGAATTTTTATTAAATAATAAAGCAGGAGAAGAAATTTGGTTTAGGGAATTAATACTTTGTTTACTTACCGCTAATTCTTCTTTCATATCTGCTTATAAGGCCTTAAATAACCTATACTCTCATGACATTAAATTATTAGATGTAGAGCAGATCTCTGTAATTTTAAGAGATTCTGGATATAGATTTTATAATCTTAAATCCCGGTATATAAGAGAAGCAATCGAAAAATATTACGGAAGGATAAAGACATTAGTGAAACCTATAGCTGACATTGACCAATTTGAAGCTAGAGAATTTCTGGTAAATAACATTAAAGGTTTAGGTTATAAAGAAGCTAGCCACTTCCTCCGTAATCTAGGATACTTTGAGCTGGCTATTATTGATAGACACATTTTACGGTATGTTAATACTAATTTGTATGTAAGCGTTAAAAAAGTAGATAACAAACATAGATATTTATTGGTTGAAGGTTTACTTAGAGCTATAGCTTCAGCTTTGAA